>JAISLH010000063.1 GCA_031260565.1 Bacteroidales bacterium | reverse complement strand
AACGAAAAAATTAATGCGGGTTTACCGCTAAACTATGTGGGTTTCGTTTCCGCTCAAACGCCGCTTTAATTTCACCAAACGCCGCTTTAGAAAATTAAAGGTGGCGTTTGGAAAAAATGAAAAAAAAACAAAGCAAAATAAAATAAAGTTGTGCAAAGTTATTCAAATATTTGGTTAATACAAACTAAATACGTAATTTTGCAAAATTAAATTAGAAAATAACAATAGTAAATATAATTAAAATACAATAGTTTATGGAATTACCTTTTGCAGAATCTTGGAAGATTAAAATGGTTGAACCGATAAGGAAATCAACGTTTGAAGAACGCAAACAATGGCTTAAAGAGGCTGATTATAACGTCTTTCAGCTTAAAGCCCAAAATGTGTATATTGACTTGGTAACAGACTCCGGCACAGGTGCGATGACCGATCATCAATGGGCTGCAATGATGCTCGGAGATGAAAGTTACGCAGGTGCAACATCCTTTTTTAAGATGAAGGATATGATAAAGAAGATTACCGGTTTTGACTACGTTATCCCTACTCATCAGGGACGTGCTGCCGAAAACGTGTTGTTCTCTTTTTTGGTAAAGGCTGGCAATGTTGTTCCGGGTAATTCTCACTTTGATACAACAAAAGGTCATATTGAATCAAGAAAAGCCATTGCTTTGGATTGCACAATAGACGAGGCAAAGGATACTCAGCTTGAGCTTCCTTTCAAAGGCAATATTGATTTGCAGAAATTAGACCGAGCTTTGTCGGAAAACAAAGGAAACGTTCCTTTTGTTGTCCTCACCATTACCAACAATACTGCTGGTGGGCAGCCCGTTTCAATGGAGAACATAAGAGGAGCAAAGCAGGTTTGCGATAAATACGGGGTTAAAATGTTGATAGACTCCGCTCGCTTTGCTGAAAATGCTTATTTCATTAAGACAAGAGAGAAAGGCTATGAGAATAAGACAATAAAAGAAATATGTTTGGAGATATTCTCTTACGCAGATGGAATGACGATGAGTGCCAAGAAAGATGCTATCGTTAATATGGGAGGCTTCATTGCCACTCGCCACGAAGCATGGTACGAAGGAGCTAAGGCGTTCTGTATTCCTTTTGAAGGCTTTTTGACTTATGGCGGAATGAATGGTAGAGATATGAATGCTTTGGCGGTAGGTCTTGACGAGAATACTGAGTTTGATAATTTGGAAACACGTATCAAGCAAGTTGAATACCTCGCTAAACGTTTAGATGAGTTTGGAATACCTTACCAACGTCCTGCTGGTGGTCATGCTATCTTTATTGACGCTCCTAAGGTCTTAACTCACGTTCCGGCACAGGAGTTTCCGGCACAGACATTGACTTGTGAGCTTTATTTGGAAGCAGGTATAAGAGCTTGCGAAATAGGTTATCTTTTAGCCGACCGCGACCCTGTTACAAGGGAAAATCGCTTTGGTGGCTTGGATTTGCTGCGTCTGGCTATTCCTCGCAGGGTTTATACCAACAATCATATGGACGTGATAGCCGTTGCCTTGAAAAACGTCTTTGACCGCAGAGAACAAATCACTCGTGGTGTTGAAATAATATGGGAAGCAGAGCTTATGCGGCACTTCACCGTGAAATTGAGAAAGCTACAATAAATAACACTAAAACACAATCAGGCTGCAATACAATGTAGCCTGATTTGTTTTTAATCCAATAAGTATAATAAATATTGTAAAGACTAAAGATTATAGTCAAAAAGCAAAATTGCGGTTTCAAAGTCAAATTAACTAATAGGATAATGATAATTAAATCACTTAATAGATTCATTTTTTATCTTGCTATAGTGTCTATATGCTTGCTCTCCTCTTGTACCCACCCTAAATACTTAGTCCGATTAGACAAAGACTTACAAAATGCTGATTGGACAACCAACCCATTAAATTATATTCCGTTAATGGAATCGGATTTGGCTTCCTCCCAGATTTTAAGTACGACATACAGTCTTTTGACTCAACAAAAATACTCACAATTAAATAAATACCTTTCCTCTTGCAAAGAAGAAACACCTGATTATTTGTTGGCAAAAACTCTTTATTATATTTCAAAATGTGACTATGAGAAAGGAATGGTTTATTGTGAGAAGATGAATGGTAATTATCCTTTATTAGAGCAATTAATTATCATAGATTTGCGATATGAATTGGCAAAAATAAAAGGAGAAATAAATTATAAAAACTTTTTGCAAGATTATCAGGTATTGATAGATTCTTATCCTGATAATGAATTGCTAAAAAAAATAATTGCAATAAGATTAAGATATATCAGATACGTTTATTAAATAAAAAATATAATAAAATGACCATTAAAAAAGCAATTTATGTAGTAGTTATATCGGCGATTCTTACTTCGTGTTCAGAGTCCAAAATGCTACTAAAAACATTAAAAAAATACCAAGTACCAATTGAATATCTACATGACAGCAAAATAGAGAACTGCAATGAGGATATAAAAATTGCGTTTGGGAGCGTCATCAATGAAGTTTTTGATTCTGTTATGTCTGTTTCAAAAATCAATCATAAGGTTCTGCCTTTCCTTGTGTATAATTATGAAGAAATGAATCTTGGAGTAAAATTTGGGCAAAGTGCTATTGAGCAAAATTATAGTGATTTCTTTAAAAAATCTTTTGCTGATGAAACTCAAAGAAGCGGTTGCTTTGATTTAATAGCCTATAATCAAGCAAGCAATTTTGTAATGGATATTTCGTTTGATACTTGCAGCGTAACCTCTAAATATCAACGGAACAGCACTGTTATCTTCTTATTTCTTGCTTATACAATGTATTTTCAAGAGATTGGCTTTCCTGCTCAGACAACTTTGGGGCTTAATGTAAAATTAACGAAGGATAATAATGTTGTTTTTGAAAAGCATTATTCTATCAACAAAACACAATCTTTTCTAAATAATTCTTCTAATAATAGTGCTAAATTGCGGCAAGACTTTGTGGTAAATATGGCTGAAGCCTTGTCAAACAGCACGAAAGAGTGTATAGAGCAAATCATAACAGATATAAATCAGATTATTGCTGAGTCTAAAAGAGAATAGAATAGATAAGTAATGAGAAAAATTATCTTTTGGCTTAAAAACGCCCGTTATCAATCCCTTCCTCAAAGTATAACTCCTGCTATCGTGGCTCTGTCTATGGCTTTTGTGAGCAAGGGTTTTGATTGGATATTGGCATTGGTGGGGTTGATTGGAGCGATTGTTGCTCATTTGGCGATAAACCTTGCTGACGACTATTTTGATTATGGAGTGAAGTCGGGTGATGCTCGTAACCGCTTAAATCACCAAGGTTTCAGAGCAAGGATAGCAAAATATGAATATTTGACGGCGGGCAAGGCAACAATGAAGCAACTTCTGACAACGATAGTCGTTTTGCTTGCAGTAGCCGCTTCATTAGGCAGTGTCGTCTTATATTATAGGGGTGCCATAGTTCTTTACATTGCTTTGGCTGGGTTAGTTTTGGGGATATTCTACTCTTGTCCGCCACTGAAATTAAGCTATCGTGGGTTAGGCGAAATTGTTATTGGGTTAGTCTTTGGTCCTTTACTAATGACAGGTGTTTATTATGCTGCCTGCGGACAGATTGACAGCCATATTCTCTTTGCTTCCATACCAATAGGGTTGCTTGTGATGAACATAATCTTTACTCATTCCATTATGGACAGGCACGCCGATAAAGCAGTGGGCAAGATGACTTTCGCCATACTGCTTAACGGCAAAAGACCTATGCTTATCTGTTGTTTTATCCTTAATTTTCTGCCCTTTTTTGTGGTTCTTGTCAGCGTTTTGACAGGTTTTCTTCATTGGTTATATCTTTTGGTGTTGGTAGTTATTCCTCGTGCCGTATGGCTATATCGCTCTATGAAGTCGTTTCTTGAAGACGAGGCAAGCAAACCCACAAGAAAAAAGTGGCTCGGACGTATGGATAATTGGGAAAACATAAAGCAAATGGGAATTGATTGGTTTATGATACGCTGGTATGTGTCTCGCAACCTCATCTCTTCGTTCTGTATTATTTTTGTATTCGTTAATATCATTCTTGCTTTATGTTTTTAAGACAGATTTTCTATCTTATGTGGTGGTTTTTGAAGGCGAAATTCCTTAATCGCAAGACACCTTTGCAGAGCGTTATCTTCATATCCGACAAATGCAATTTGGAGTGCCGCCATTGTTCGGTTTATAACACCGAAAACCCTCACGTCAAAACTTTTGAACAAGTACGTGAAGAACTACAATATTGCTATGATTTGGGTTCAAGGTTTGTGGATTTTGAAGGGGGAGAGCCTTTTATTTGGGAGGACAACGGCAGAACAATAAACGATCTGATAACATTAGCAAAGGACGAGATAGGCTTCTTTTCCTGCACCGTAACGACCAATGCTCAGCTTCCATTTCAGACTAACGCCGATAGCGTATGGGTAAGTCTTGACGGAATAGGTGATTACCACCAGCAGATAAGGGGTAATGGTACTTTCGCAAAATTAGAGCAGAACATAGCCTTAACCAATCATAAAGCCCTGTCAGCAAATATGGTCATAAACACATTGAACCACGAAGCGGTGGGACAAACTATTGAATACGTGAAGTCCAACCTTTATTTCAAGTCAATTTCTCTTAACTTCCATACGCCTTTCAAATCAACTGAGTATTTAGCATTAGACATGCAAAAACGCTCACAAATCATAGACCTTATCATTGCTTACAAACGCAAAGGTTACCCTATAATGAATTCCTTTTCAGGCTTAAAGAAGATGAAACATTTAAACTTCACAAAACACTGCTGGGTTACCAACTTCATAATGTCAGACGGCACAAAACTATCTCAATGTCAAGGCAGAGAACAAGGCGTTTGTGACCAGTGTGGTTTTTGTATGGCGGCAGAAATGAATAGTGTCTTTAACTTTTGCCCGGACACCATTTTTGCAGGGCTTAGGCTCAGGCTATAAAGTATTTTCAACTAAAATTTATTTACGAATGCTTTATTTTCTTCGGAAACTAAGTTGATTTCTTCGGAAACCAAGTTGATTTCTTCGGAAACTAAGCTGATTTCTTCGGAAACTAAGCTGATTTCTTCGGAAACTAAGTTGATTTCTTCGGAAACTAAGTTGATTTCTTCGGAAACTAAGCTGTTTTCTTCGGAAACTAAGTTGTTTTCTTCGGAAACAAAGTTGATTTCTTCGGAAACTAAGCTGTTTTCTTCGGAAACTAAGTTGATTTCTTCGGAAACTAAGTTGTTTTCCTTGTAATTTAACTTAGTTTTTCAGATAGCAAATTAAGTAAGTTCTTTAGACAAGTATGTTCCTATGCTGTTTTTGGTGTTTTTAACCATATCTTCGGGCGTACCTGTGGCAAGGATATAGCCTCCTTCCTTACCACCTTCGGGACCAATATCTATGATATGGTCAGCAACCTTTATCACGTCAAGATTATGTTCAATGACCACCATCGTATTGCCCTTATCCACGAGCTTCTGCAAAACTTCTAACAGAACTCTGATGTCTTCAAAGTGAAGTCCTGTGGTAGGTTCGTCCAATATATATAAGGTGTTGCCTGTGTCTTTTTTGCCAAGCTCGGTCGCAAGTTTTATCCGCTGACTTTCTCCACCTGACAGGGTTGTTGAAGATTGCCCCAAAGTTATATAGCCAAGCCCTACGTCCTGTACCATTTTGAGCATTCGGTGAATTTTAGGGTAGTTCTCAAAAAACGAAACAGCCTCAGCAAAACTCATATTTAAGATGTCTTTTATGGATTTGCCTTTGTAACGAACTTCAAGTGTCTCTCTATTATATCGGCTGCCGTTGCAATCTTCGCAGGTTACATAAACATCAGGCAAAAAGTTCATTTCAATAGTCTTAACTCCTGCTCCTTGACAACTTTCGCACCGCCCTCCTTTGACGTTGAAGGAAAACCTTCCTGACTGGTAGTTTCTAATCTTTGCAGTTGGCAGGGAGGCATAGAGCTTCCTTATTTCATCAAACACACCGATAAAGGTTGCAGGATTGCTTCTTGGAGTTCGTCCTATTGGAGATTGGTTTATCTCTATGACCTTGTCTATATTGTTTATGCCTTCAATCTTTTCATAAGGTAACGCCGTCTTTTCAGAGCGGTAAAAGTAAGCACTTAAAACAGGGTGTAAGGTTTGATTGATAAGGGATGACTTTCCACTACCCGACACTCCCGTTACACATGTGAAAGTTCCAAGAGGCAGGATGAGATTGACCTTTTTAAGATTGTTGCCGCTTGCTCCAAATAGTTTGATTGACTTTCCATTGCCCTTACGTCTTTTTGCAGGTATTTCTATGCGGCGGTTGCCATTGAGGTAGTCGGCGGTGATGGACTTCTGTTGAAGTATCTCGGCAGGCTTTCCCGCTGCTGTTATCTTGCCTCCGTTAATGCCTGCACCGGGTCCAATATCTACTACATAGTCCGCCTCCATTATCATATCCTTGTCGTGTTCTACCACAATGACCGAGTTCCCCATATCCCTCAGCCGTTTCAAAGAAGTGATGAGCCGCTTATTGTCTCTTTGGTGTAGCCCTATACTTGGCTCGTCCAAAATATATAACACATTGACAAGTTCAGAGCCTATTTGAGTGGCAAGTCTTATTCTCTGCGATTCGCCTCCTGATAGAGTCCTGCTGGCTCTGTTGAGACTGAGGTAGCCAAGTCCTACATCTAAAAGAAAGTTTATGCGAGTGGCTATTTCTCTTAATATTTCCTTTGCTATTTCCTGCTTACGGGGAGAGAGTTTTGGCAGAATGTCTTTGCACCATAAGGCTAAATCTGTCAAGTCCATTTGAGATACTTCAGCTATATTTTTTTCGTCAATTTTGAAACATAGGGACTCTTTCTTTAATCTTGCTCCGTTACATTCAGGACAAACTATCTTATTCATAAAGCTGCTTGCCCACTTCAAAATTCCTGCTGGCATATTGTCGTTAAATTGTGCCGCAATGTAGTTTGTTATGCCAAAGAAGTTACTATAATCATAAGCCGACTGCATTGTTGCTCCGCTCCCGTATAGAATGAGGTCAAGATGTTCCTTAGACAAATCCTTAATCGGTGCGTTCAGTGAAAAGTTGTAAATGTTGGCTATCGTCTGAAGTTGCTTAAATATCCAGCTGTCTGCCTTCTGCTTTCCTATCGGTAGCAAGCCTCCTTCGGCAATACTCTTGTTGGTATCTGGGATAATCTTTTCAATATCTACCTGTGTTACCTCACCTAATCCACTACACTTTGGACACGCCCCATAAGGCGAATTGAAAGAAAAAGTATTAGGTTCAGCTTCTGCATACGAAGTGCTGCTATCGGGCGACATTAATTGCTTGCTGAAATGCCTTATATTATCTTTTTCGCTATCAAGTACCATAATTGAGCCTTTGCCATGACGAAATGCTGTTTCAAGAGATTTTTCTAACCGCTTACCATTGCCGTCATTGATGGTGAGACTGTCAATAACCACTTCTATATCGTGGATTTTATACCTGTCCAACTGCAACCCCTTTGTGATATTGGTGATAGAGCCGTCTATTCTTACTTTAAGAAAGCCCTTTTTAGCAATCTGCTCAAACAGTTCTCTGTAGTGTCCCTTTCGTCCTTTGACAACAGGCGAAAGGATTACTATTGTTTTGTTGGCATATTCCGCTTTGATTATTTCACTAATTTGATTATCGGTATATTTAACCATTAGCTTACCTGTGTCAAGCGAATAAGCATCCGCAACACGGGCATAAAGCAAACGCAACAAATCATATATCTCAGTTACCGTACCGACCGTTGAGCGTGGATTTTTGTTCGTTGTCTTCTGCTCAATGGCTATTACAGGGCTAAGACCGGTTATTTTTTCCACCGCAGGCTTTTCAAGATTTCCAATAAAATTCCTGACATAAGCCGAAAAAGTTTCCAAATACCGCCTTTGTCCTTCCGCATATATTGTATCAAAAGCCAAAGATGACTTTCCGCTTCCGCTCAAGCCCGTAATAGTAACTAAAGAATTACGTGGTATGGCAAGTGATATGTTTTGCAGGTTATGCGAGTGTGCTCCAATTATTTGTAGTTGTTCTTCCGACATCATTATTCCTTGTTTCAAACTGCAATAATACATTTTTTTTCTCAAAAAATGATGTTTTATAGTTTTTTTATTTAACTTTGCAGCACTAAATATTAAAATTTATATATCAATGAAACGAAATTTATTACTTATTATTATGCTTGCATCTACTTTATTAGTAGTTAGTTGCATTGGAAACTCATCTAAGGAAAAAGAAAAGAAATTACAAGATTCCTTTGCCGCAATTCAGCAAGAACAGAGCACTAAAATGGAAAATTTGTTCAAAAACTTGAACGAAATAGACTCCACTTTGCAGGAAGTAAATCAGATGTACATCACGGCAAAAGACAATGCTGACAATTCAATAGTCGGCAGTGATTTGATTGAAAGCATCAAGCAGAAGATTGAATTGGTGAAAGAACGACTTGAAAAGCAAAAGTCAAATGTTACTGTTGTTCAAAACATAATGCCACGTCAAGATATGTCGCAGCTAAGGCAGATGATTACCAATCTGCAATCACGTATTTTTGAAAAACAACAGGAGATTGACCGCTTGAAAACAGAACTTGACGCAAAGAACAAGCAAATTGCCAACATGCAATCGTCTTATCAAAGTAGCGTCTCTGAGCTTAATGCTATCAATGCAGCCAACAAGAAAAAAGATGAAATGATTTCCGAAATGGAAGATGCACAAAACACTGCCTATTTCATCATCGGCTCTCGTTCTGAGTTGGTTCGCAAAGGCGTTATTGACCAAAAAGGAGGCTTTATCGGCATAGGGAAATGGCCTGTTGTCTCATCCAATACCGATCTTGCCATTATGAAAAAAGTAGATATTCGTAACACTCGCCAGATTCCTCTTTCAGGACACGGGGTTACAATAGTTACACCGCATAACTCCGCTTCCTATTCATTGGAAGGCAGTTCCATTGCACCGACAGCAATAAAGATTAAAGACCCCGCTCTTTTCTGGCGTACGTCTCATTGCTTGGTTGTCGTAATCAACTAAAATTCAAATTTTTTTATATACATAGGTTTATTGTGGCGGCATTTCATTTATTTGAAATGCCGCTTTTGTTTTCCTTTACCCTGCTTGAATTTCCTAAAGCGGCGTTTCGTGACGCTAAAGTGGCGTTTCAGCGTCACGAAACGCCGCTTTAGAA
>JAISLH010000031.1 GCA_031260565.1 Bacteroidales bacterium | reverse complement strand
TGTATGTTTATTCCACCTCACTGAAATAGTGTTTGGTTATAGTTTTAGCTAATAAAAAATGTGGGAATTTAGAGAAGGGAGTCGTGAAGTATTTGAAGAGGATGCTGAAGTTGGGTTTGAGGAGAGAAATGTCGTATTTGCTCGCGGCAACTTGTGCCTACGACTGCTATAAGAGTGTCTTTCGCTGCATTATTGATAGCAGGGACAAGCACTTGATGGGCTATGGTTTTGCTCAAATCGTAATGCCGCTTTTCATAACCAAAGCTACCCGCCATACCACAGCAACCTGACGCAACAACCTCAACTTTATAGTTCTTGGGAAGCTGCAATGCTTTCTCCGTTGCCCTCGTTCCTATCAATGCTTTCTGCTGACAATGCCCGTGAAGTAAGATATGTTTCTGCTGCTGAGTAAATTGCTCACTGCGAATGTTACCCTTGTCAATTTCTTGTAAAATAAACTCATCATAAAGCAGTATTTTCTTGTTTAATAACGATATATCTTCACTCACAAGCAGCGGATACTCATCACGAAACGATAACACAGCCGAAGGTTCTATGCCTACAATAACACCATTCAAATTTTTGATTTTACGAATATTATGTTTTGCTAACCGCTTTGCCCGCTTCACTTCTCCCTTGCTAATAGCTATGCGACCGCTTTCCCGTAAGGGTGCAATATTTACTCGGTAACCCAAAGCAGTAAAGAGTTTGAGAGCGGTAAGCCCAATATCGGCATCCTGATAATTTGAGAACTCATCTGCAAAAAGGTATATCAACGGCTTGTTATCTTGCTCGTGGTTAGTATTCTGTGATTTGAACGATTTATAGGCAGAACGCAGGGTAAATTTATGCAGTTTGGGGAACTTCCTTTCTTGCGAAAAATGCAGCAAAGCTTTTAAGAGATAAGATGTTATGCTATTTGACACAAACCAGTTATAGAGAGAAGGAAACAAAGAACCAAGTCGCTGAATTTTTGGCAAGGCGTTGATGAGCAAAACCGAAAGAGGATAGCCGTAATGCCTGTAATAATGCTGCAAATACTCACTTTTGAGCCGTGCAATATCCACATTAGAAGGACATTCTGCCTTGCAGCCCTTGCAAGACAGGCAGTTGTCAAGCACAAAGTAAATATCCCTGTCGGCAAACGGGTTATTAAGGTGAGGATTATTAAGCAAAGTCCTCATAATATTTGCTCTGGCACGAGGCGTAAAGCGTTCGTCTCCTGTAGCACGATAAGACGGGCACATAGTTCCTCCAAACTCTGTATCCTTTCGGCAATCGGCAGAACCGTTACATTGCTCTATGGCAGGCATTAACCCTTGCTCCAAGTCAAAGTTATAATACGTTTTCATCGCCTTTGTCTTCGTCTTGCTGTTATCATATCGCAGGCTGCTGTCAATGGCAGGCGTGTCAATAATTTTTCCTTTGTTGAAAATATTGTCTTTGTCCCAAACGTTCTTCATTTGTTTCATCAAGCCATAAACCTGCTCGCCATACATCAAAGGAATAAAACTGCCTCTGAGTCTGCCGTCCCCGTGTTCGCCACTAAGAGAGCCGTGATATTTCTTAACCAATAACGCCACCTCTTGGGCAATGGTCTTAAACAAAACGACATCTTCTTTATTTTTTAAGTTGAGAACGGGGCGTAGATGTAACTCTCCGGTGGCAATATGTGCGTGAAAGACGCAATGTAAGTTATGCTTGGCAAGTATTTGTTTAAATTCTGCCATATAGAACGGCAGTTTGGACGGAGCAACAGCCGTATCCTCTATCACCGAAACGGGTTTGTTGCTGCCGGAAACATTAGTCAGCAAACCCAAGCCAGCCTTGCGTAATGCCCATACCTTGTTTATATCATCTCCTTCAACAATCGGAAAGGCAAAACCATAGTTGTTGTCCTTCAAATCACTAATACAAGCCGCTATCTGTTTGTGAAGCTCATCTCTGTCTTCATTACAGAACTCCACAATGAGGATAGCCTCAGGTGCTTGCTCAATAAAGAACATATTTTGCCGTTGAGCAATGTTTCTTTTCGCTGCCTCTATGATGTTTTTGTCCATAAGTTCAACGGCAAACGGCTTATGGTTTAAGACAATAAGGTTAGCCTTGAAAGCATCGTCAAGAGAGGCTAAATGCAGGCAAAGAAGTGCTTTCTCCTTAGGTGGAAGAGGCTCTAAATTTAGCTTAAATTCTGTTGCAAAAGCTAACGTTCCTTCACTTCCTGCGTACAAAGCAGCCAGATTAAGGCTATCATCATCGTTTCTTAACTTATCTAAAGCATAACCATTGTTGCGGCGGCTTACCTCCTTGTCAGGGAAAGTTTCTTTTATCAGATTGGTTATGTCGTTCTTAAAGTAAGTATCCTTAATATGATTGTAGATTTTGCTTTCTAAACTGCCCGCTTCATTGCTGCCGATGTTTGTATCCGTTTTGTTGGTAAGGACGACCTTTTCTTTATCGGAAAGATAAGCCGTAACCTCAAGCAGATGCTCCCTCACCGAACCATAAACCAAAGAATGCGAACCGCAGGAGTTGTTACCAACCATACCACCTATGCAGCAGCGATTAGAGGTAGAAGTTTCGGGAGCAAAGAAAAGATTGTATGGTTTGAGGGCATTGTTTAACTTATCAAGGACAACGCCGCTTTGAACTCTCACCCACCTCTGCTCAACGTTTATTTCCAAGATTTGGTTCATATATCTTGATACATCAACCACAAGACCGCTTCCCACAACCTGACCGGCTAAGGACGTACCTGCTGCTCTTGGAATAAGGGTTGTATGATGTGTGCAAGCGAAGTCTATCAAGGTTGGTATGTCTTCTTCATTTTTGAGAAAGCAAACAGCCAACGGCATTTCGCTGTATGCAGAAGCGTCTGTGGAATAGATAATCCTTGTGGCTTTGTCGTATAATAAAGGGGAGGTAAGGGCTTTGGCTAATTGTTGAAGGGCTTTACTCATATTTGAAAAAGTCTAATATATCCGTCTATAAACAAAAGGAGCGACTCGCAACATAAGAGGATAAGGTAAAAGCCTCCAAAGCTTGTACAGATATTTACGATTGCGGATGTTCTTTGTGCGATGAGAATAACTCCAAAAGAGTTGGTACTGCTCAGCCTTAAAGTGCCGCTTATATTCATAGACACTGCCGTCAAAAGCACTACGACCAAGGCAATAGTCCGCTTGATGTTGCGTTGCAAAGTTCATCATTCCGAAGTGTAACAGATAAGAACAATAAAGATGGTTGAAGCTGCTGTCAGTAGCAAAGAACTCATTTTCCATGTATGAAGGACTGTTTTGCATAAGGCTTGCCGCACCAATGGGCTTGTTATTATAATATACTATAAACAACCAATAGTCGCCGCCTTTTAGCCTTTTCTTTATGTAACTTTTAGCACACGGACAGACGCCTATGGCATACATTCGGCGGCTATAAACTTTGTAAAAATGCTTAAGGTATTGCTTGCCTCCCGATTTTAATACCAATCCGTTGGAATGAGCTTTCTTTATTTTGCGTCTCACGTTTGAGGGAAAGACATCAATCAAAGGCTGTGTCAAATCCCCAATATTGAAACGGAAATTAACCTTATCGTTGTATAAATAGTTGCTATAAGCTCGTCTATCGCGGATTTCCCAACGGCTATTGCTCGTTGAACAAAGGTTTCCATCCTCTGACTCAAACAAAGAAAAAGGTGGGTCTTTCACTTCCACGCCATGCGTTTCCATAACGCCTTCCGAAAGATAGGGTAAGCAAATCCAACGTCTGCCGCACTTGCTCATAAGAAGATTAACCTTGCGTCCGTCAAAATAAGTCAGGGGAATACGCTGAACTTTTCGTCCGAATGTTTCGAAATTCCTTATAAATCCGTCTGCGTTGGCAAGCTCTATCATTGCGTATTGGCTTTATCTGTCACTTAAATCTTAAAAGGGTGCTTAACCATAGTCAATTTAGCCAGCGGATGATAATCTCCAACAAGCCCGATAGGCGTTGCGTTGCGTATCTTGCTCACAATCTCAATGCAAGAACGGGCATCATTAAGACCAAATCCGTTTCCAGATAAAATTTGCTTATAACTATCGGTATGCAACTCGGTAAAGCCATCACTAAACTCTATTTCTTCACCTTCGCAGACTACCTTACGATAAGTTTTCTTGCCAGCGGCTAAAACTTCCGGCGGCAAGGTGTCGGCGTTTATTGAAAGAAAATATCTAACTCTTGCCCTCTCAAAACGCAGGAAGCCAGCCACTCTGTCGTGTGTTGAGATATGAACAACATTCTCCTGCACTGAGCCAAAAATCCACGACAACATATCATAAAAATGCACACCTATATTAGTAGCAACGCCACCGCTTTTCTCCGTATGACCTTTCCAAGATGTGTAATACCATTTGCCTCGAGAGGTTATATAGGTTAAATCCACGTCATAGACCTTCTGCCTGTCGCCCTTGTCAATACGCTCTTTCCAAGCCTTGATGACGGGGTGCAGACGCAGCTGTAAAATGTTATAAACCTTCTTTCCCGTCTGGTTTTGCATTGCTTCTAAAGCGTCAATGTTCCAAGTGTTAAGCACCAACGGCTTTTCGCAAATAACGTCAGCACCTACACGGAGACCAAACCTTATATGGGAGTCGTGTAAATAGTTTGGCGTGCAGACAGATACATAATCCAAACCGTCCGATGTGCCTTTTATTTTTTCAACATAGCGGTCAAAACGCTCGTATTCGGTGTAAAACGAGCAGTCTGGGAAGAATGAATCCATTATTCCAACCGTTTCGGATTTGTCAAGGCTCACAACAAGCCTGTTGTCCGTATCCTTTATTGCTTTGAGGTGTCGTGGGGCGATGTAGCCTGCAACACCTATGATACCAAAATTTTTCATCAACAAATTATAATCACTGATTGTTTTTAGGCGGCAAAGGTACAAAAAAATCCTCAAAGCGAAGGACTCTCTGTCTTTTTTCATTACAAAAGGCTTATGTAGAAAGAGCATTTGGGCTGTTTAAAAAGGAAAAATAAACGAGTAAAAAATCAATCAAAACAGGCATAATAATTATGTTTTTATCTCACTTAATTTACATAATCAACTCATTAAAACAGGTCATTTTTAGCATAAATTTTGTCAAAAAACAGGATAAAACCACCCTTTTTTCACTTAATTTTGGCAAAATTTCACTCCATTTTCACAAAAAAAAGACTGATTTTCGCCAAACGCCACTTCGTCATAACGAAACGCCGTTTTAATTTTCTAAAGTGGCGTTTCGTGACGCTGAAACGCCGCTTTAATTTTGGCAAAAAGCACGAAAAAAGGGATAAAATACCATATTATCCCCATAAAGTTATATATTGCGTTATTGCAATATCATATCAGAAAATTTATAAAAAACATCAAGTTTTTAATACGCAAAAACAACGATTTTTAATGAAATTTTGTTGCATTAAATCTGTAATTTGTGATGATGTTTTTTGATATTGTTTTGTCATAATTATACTCTCTTTCCTTTTTCGTTTGATTTCGTTCTGCAAAAGTACAAATAATAAAAATAATTTGATGGACTTCTGTTGCCATTGTAAAAACTTTTTCCCTTACTGCTTTCGTTTTCAAATAAATTTAGTAACTTTGCAAGCATGAAAATGGCATACCGTAATAGCAAAAGTCAGTTTGTGCCTTTGATAACAAAACGAGCCGTAACCAACCAAGATGAGAAAGATTGGAATGGGCTAACGTATGCAGCAGGTGGGGGTGCTTTGGGAGCAGTTATGGGAGTCTCTATTTATGTTTATGAAGAAGGCTTTGAACAAATGAAATCTCTTTGGTGGCAAGCAGAATCATGGATAAAGAGTTTGCCTTATAGAATGTTAGATATATATGGGGGTGGGACAAATATTCCTAAGTAATAGTATGAACAAATATAATCTAAATATGAACAAATATAGCCTAAAGGTGTATCAAGTGAATAAATATAGGTTAATTAAGAGTTTATCTGGTGCTTTTATGTGGCTGTGTTGTGGGGGGTATTTTGTATATGCGCTATTATGGACAGAAACTCATCTCTCCATAACAGATATTGTATTGCTATCTCTAATCCTTGCATCAATGATGGGTATGTTTGCTTTTTATCCAATATATGTAATATATATCTATTATCAGTATGAAAAGAATGTAAGGATTGAAATCTCTTACGTTGAACGAGAATTAAGATACATAGTAAGTGATAAAATAGAACAAATGGTAAAATTTGAAGATGTTGTACATATAGAATATTGGCAGGTTCACGGAATAGCCCCTAAGTATCATAGAATTATTCTCAAAAGTGGGGAAACGATAATTATTACATCGTTATTACTTATAGATGGGTTGTTCCCTATTGGAATAAAAACAGAAAACATATTAAGTTGGCATCTCATACCGAATGAATGGTATGAAGACTACGATTAGATGTAGTGTTTTATATCAGGTGTTTTTTCATAATAGTCTAATATTCAATATAGACTAAAAGTAATTAAGAAAAAAGATAGAGTATTTACCTACCTTTTCCTTTGGGTCTTAAAACGTCAAAACGATATTTAAAATTGCTACCCCAAATAGGTAAAATAATTATATTTTAACAAGCGATAATTTACATAAACCACTCACCAAAAACAGCGAAATCAGACTAAAAAATTATCAAAATTAAGGTTAAAAACGCCATTTTTTCACTTAATTTTGACAAAATTTCACCTCATTTTTCCAAAAAAAAGACTGATTTTCTCCAAATATCACTTCGTCAGAACAAAACGCCGTTTTAATTTTCTAAAGTGGCGTTTCGTGACGCTGAAACGCCGCTTTAATTTTGGCAAAAAGCACGAAAAAAGGGATAAAATACTATATTATCCCCATAAGGTTATATATTGCGTTGTTGCAATATCATATCATAAAATTTATATAAAAACATCAGGTTTTTAATAGGCAAAAGCAATGTTTTTTAACGATACTTTGTTGCATTAAATCTGTAATTTGTGATGATGTTTTTTGATATTGTTTTGTCATAATTATACTCTCTTTCTTTTTTTGTTCAATTTCGTTCTGCAAAAGTACAAATAATAAAAATAAAACGGGATACTTTTGTTATCTTTGTGAAAAATACTTTCGTAAATTGTTGTTAGCCTATACTATTAGCTCCTTTAATGCATCATTGTTGAGGATTTTGCCCTCATATTTGTTCAACGTGATAATGCCGTCTTCTATCATCTCCGACAGACTTCTGGCAAGAGAGGGGCGAGTTACACCAAAATACTCCGCTAACTGCGTCTGATTCATATCCATTACAAATTTATTGTCCTTGCATCGCTGCAATATATACATAGATAATTTACCCTTTATAGTCTTCATTGGTATCAGTTTAAGCCTTTGGGAAAGGAAATTGGTACGGTTGGCATTGAACGCCATATATGAACGAAGAAATGCTTCATTGATAGATAGTTGAAACATCACTGAAGCCTTTGGAATAACCATAACTTCGCTGTCTTCCAACGAAATGACATCTACCGGAAAGCGATTGTTTTCTGCAAACAAAAAAGCAGGAGCAAGAGGATTGGGAGCGTTGATTGTTTCTATGTAAAGTACTGCTCCTGAGTCTGCAATCATCTCAGTCTTGACACTTCCTTTAATTAAAACAAACAAAGCCGCAACCTCATCTGATTGATTGGCTATTCGCTCTGATTTTTTATATTTTCTGATTTGATAATTCAAGCTTTTCAAAAATGCTTCTCTTTCATTCTCTGGAATATTACTGCAAATGGGGCATTGAAATAAGTTGTTGGTGCTCATAAAATTTGTTTTTATTGAAAGGGCAAAAGTAAATTATTTTTTTGTAATGTGTAACAAATGTTACATAATTTGGTTTCAAAACATTGTATTTTTGCACCAAATTAAAATAAGAAAACGAAATGAAAAGAACAGTTATCAAAATAGACGAAAATCGTTGCAATGGCTGCGGTCAATGTGTGGAAGGCTGCCACGAAGGAGCATTGCAAATCATTGAAAGCAAGGCTCGAATGATTAGTTATTTGTATTGTGACGGGCTTGGTGCTTGTATAGGGCAATGTCCGTTGAATGCAATTGAATTAGAGGAAAAAGAGGTTGAGCCTTACAGCGAATATGCTGTTATGAAACGCCTTGTGGATAAAGGCGAAGCAACAATTATTGCCCACTTGCTACATTTGAAACAACATAATGAACAAGAGTATTTTGAGCAAGGCTTGAACTATCTAAACGAACATAGAATAGCGATAAATATGAGCAAGCTGCAAGACAGCAAACGCACAATTCAAAAGCCTCAATCCTCATCGTGTCCGGGCAGTATGGCAATGCAGTTTAATGCAAAACAGAACAGCAACGTTGATGCAGCAGAAATATCTTCGCAACTCAGACAATGGCCTGTGCAACTACATCTTTTAAGCCCACAGGCTGGTTATTTACGCAATGCCGACTTGGTTTTAGCTGCTGATTGCACGGCTTATGCTTACGGTAATTTCCACAACAGATTTATCAAAGACAATATTGTTGCAATAGCCTGTCCTAAACTTGATAGTGATAAGCAAGTCTATGTTGAGAAACTTACGGAGATGATAGATGAGGCAGGTATTCGTTCGTTAAATGTTGTGATTATGCAAGTTCCTTGTTGCTCTGGTCTGTTTCAATTAGCATTTATGGCAGCGGAAAGAGCAAAAAAAAAATTCCAATCAGAAAAACAATAATATCTATTCAAGGAGAAATTTTTGAAGATAAGTTTATATCAATCGTTTAATTAAAAACAAATAAAGTTATGTTTTGTTATCAATGTCAGGAAACAGCACAAGGATGCGGCTGTACAACGAAAGGCGTCTGTGGAAAGACTGATGAAGTTGCCAATTTACAAGACAAATTGGTTTATCTTACAAAAGGTTTGTCCAAAATCAACCTTGCTCTCCGCCAAGCGGCAAAACAAAGCAAGGAAGTCAATCATTTCATCGTAGATAGTTTGTTTATGACTATCACAAATGCGAATTTTGACCCTCAACGCTTTGAGGTGCAAATTCAAAAAGCTTTTTCGTTAAGAGAGAAGCTTAAAGCGGAATTGCCAAAGGAGAACCTGCCGCAAGATATTGTCGCTTTTCTCTCTCTAACCGAGCAAAGGCTGCAACAAATGCAGGAAAGTAATCAGCAAGTAGGCGTTTTATCCTCAGAAAATGAAGATATGCGGTCGCTAAAAGAGCTTTTAACCTATGGAGTTAAGGGAATGGCGGCATACGCTCAGCACTCTGCCAATCTGGGTTATGAGGATGATGAAATATACTCTTTCATACAGCAAGCCTTAGCCTCAACCACTGAAGCATTAAGTGTAGATGAGTTGATTACAATGGTGTTGAAATGTGGCGAGATGGCAGTTAAAACTATGGCGTTATTAGATAAGGCTAACACTTCAAAGTTTGGCAACCCTGAAAGCACAAAAGTCAATATCGGAGTGGGCAAAAGACCTGCTATTTTGGTGTCTGGGCACGACTTTAACGACCTTCAAGACTTATTGGAGCAAACCCAAGACAGCGGTATAGAAGTTTATACGCACTGCGAAATGCTACCCGCTCACTATTACCCTGCTTTCAAACAATACAAGCATCTCATAGGCAACTATGGCAGCTCTTGGTGGCATCAGAACGAAGACTTTGAGTCGTTTAATGGAGTAATCCTTTTCACCACAAATTGCATTATTCCGCCAAAATCCTCTTCCACTTATGCAGACAGGGTTTATACTACAGGCTCAACAGGCTTTACAGGCTTCAAACACATAGAGCAGAGCAGCAATGGTAAGAGTAAAGACTTTTCCGCTTTGATTGCTCACGCCAAAACCTGCAAACCACCCGCTGAAATAGAACAAGGCGAAATTATTGGAGGCTTTGCTCATCATCAAGTCTTTGCTTTGGCAGATAAAGTTGTGGAAGCAGTTAAGTCAGGTGCTGTTCGCAAATTCTTTGTTATGGCAGGGTGCGATGGAAGATTGAAAAGTCGTAGTTATTACAGTGAATTCGCAGAGCTATTGCCAAAAGATACCGTTATTCTTACAGCAGGTTGTGCAAAGTATCGGTATAATAAACTTTCCCTTGGCGACATTAGCGGTATTCCTCGTGTGTTAGACGCCGGTCAATGCAACGATAGCTATTCCCTTGCCCTGATTGCCTTGAAGCTAAAAGAGGTTTTCGGTTTGGAAGACATCAATTCATTACCCATAGCCTACAATATAGCGTGGTATGAGCAAAAAGCGGTGATAGTTTTGTTGGCTTTGCTGTCGCTGGGGGTGAAGAATATTCATTTGGGACCAACTTTGCCTTCATTCCTTTCTCCTAATGTTGCGGCGGTACTTGTGAAAAACTTTGGCATAGCAGGTATTGGCAGTGTAGATGAAGATATTAAATCCTTTATGGCTTAATATCCTCACCTTATATTCTCTTTTTTTACGACAAGGCAGCGTTTCAGAATAATTAAACGCTGCCTTAACTTATCCAAACGCCATTTCATTTTGCTGAAGTGGCGTTTAAAATCTGGTAGGTATATACCAAAAATTCGGTAGGTATATACCAAACGAAAATTTGGTATATAGCAAATGAGTGTTTGGTATATACCTACCGAATTTTTGGTATATACCTACCGAATTTAAAGCGGCGTTTGGTGAAAATAAAAGGGCGTTTGATTGAAATAAAACAGCGTTTGGATAACTTAGAATGGTATTTGGTTGGCTTAGTTTTTTATTGCGATTTCTCATTCTCTAATTTTTGTGTAATTTTGCGGCGTTGAATAATCTTAAAATCACATAATAATGAAAAGAACACTTATGACAATCGTTTCAGTTGGGATTTTGGCGGCTGGTTGCTGCG
>JAISLH010000133.1 GCA_031260565.1 Bacteroidales bacterium | reverse complement strand
AAAAATTCGGTAGGTATATACCAAATGAAAATTTGGTATATAGCAAATGAACGTTTGGTATATACCTACCGAATTTTTGGTATATACCTACCGAATTTTAAACGCCACTTCAGCAAAATAAAACGCTGTTTGGGTGAGTTGAAACAGCGTTTGGGTGAAATGAAGTGGCGTTTTGAATTGGCGAAAGAGAGACGAAATAGACTGAAATGAAATATTTTTTGGCTTTTCACTTGCTATTTTGGAAAAAAGTAGTACTTTTGCAACCTGAAAGATAAGTAAAATAGTAATAAAATCGTTTAGTAAAAATGGCTAAACGGCTAATAACCAAAAGAAAATGAAGAAAGACATTCATCCAAAGAATTATCGAATTTGCGTATTTAAGGATACGTCTAACGAAGAAACGTTTTTTGTACGCTCATGTGCCAACACAAAAGATGAAATTGAGATTGACGGAGTAAAATATCCCCTTGTAAAGATGGAAATTTCCAATACATCACACCCATTTTTCACAGGAAAAGTTAAATTGGTTGATACAGCAGGACGTGTGGATAAGTTTGAAAGCAAATACAAAAATCGCAAAAAGCCAACGTTATAATGCACAATACAAACGATAAAAAAGTCCTGTCAAAAGATTGATAGGGCTTTTTTTGTACAACAAAAATGTAATAAGAACAGAAATTTTACGTTATAAGACCATAGATATAAAATAAGGAGGTGAAGTATGAATTATATTATTTTTGATGACGTAGTACGCGAATGTCTTAAGCCTTTGACATATACGCGTCCTGTATGTGAGATAAGGGTAGGTATTATGACCATTAGAGAAAAGTGGGAAATATATCTTTCAAGCAAGACCTCAACCCTTACAGACGACTACCTGAGTGAAAAATATCCTATTGAGTTATCCGATTCTATGATTCTGATAAACGGTTCGGTCTGCCCTACTGCGTACATAGCAGAGAAAGTTAAGGCGTTGAAACCCAACCAAACTCTTGTTGATGGTGATAATATCATCGCTATGTACAAGACAAAGGAAGGTTTCTTGGCTGATGACAGTGAGGCATCGGAACGAATTGAAATTGGGACGTCTGATTATATTTATATTGCTAATCCGTGGGACATCTTTGTGATGAACGAAAGGGCTATTAAGGAAGACTATGCTTTGATTACCAAAGGCAGAAAGTCGGCAAAACTTAGCAATACTAACAGAGTCATCTGTCCTGAGAATATTTTTGTGGAAGAAGGTGCGATTGTGGAATGTGCAACGTTGAATGCTAAAGACGGAGTGATATACATAGGAAAGGATGCCGAAATAATGGAGAATACTGTTGTTAGAGGACCTTTTGCGATGTGCGAACACTCAACCTTAAAGTTAGGAGCAAAGATATACGGAGCAACAACACTCGGACCATATTCAAAAGTTGGTGGAGAGTTAGCAAATGTCGTCATCTTCGGATACTCTAATAAGGCTCACGATGGCTTCATCGGCAACAGCGTTATAGGTGAATGGTGCAACATAGGAGCTGACACCAACGCTTCTAACTTAAAAAATACTTATGAAGAGGTTCGCCTGTGGAGCATTTCGCAGAATACATTTGTCTCAACGGGTCAAACGTTTTGCGGAACGATAATGGCAGACCACTCCAAATGCGGTATCAATACGATGTTTAATACAGGTACTATTGTAGGTGTTAGTGCTAATATATTCGGACACGGTTACCAGCGGAATTTTGTTCCTTCCTTTGTTTGGGGAGGCTCAACGGGCTTAAAGGTTTATGACTTTAACAAGGCTATAGAAGTTGCTCAACGAATGTATGCAAGACGAGGCTTAGTTTTTTCAGATGTTGAGGAGCGTATTTTGCGAGCTGTCTTTGACCTTACTTTACGCAACAAACATCTTAAATAGACATAACACAATATAATCAGGAGGCTGTTCTTTTTCTTAAGAACAGCCTCTTTTGTTTATTTTGTATTTATTTAGAATCTGCCATAATAGAAGTCTGAAATGGTATTTGACTAAGATTATGGCTATTTTTATCATTATATTATGCGTTCTCACATCTTTTTCTTACTTTTGCAAACTCCAATTTTATAGAAACAGGAATATGAAAAGACGATTAACAACAACCATTCTTTTACTCACTATGAGTTTAGGGCTTTACGCTCAAAGTATATCCAATAACAACATAACGAGACTTGAACCTGTCGGTGCAATACCTGCTGATTTGCAGAATATTATTAAAGGTTGCAACTTTGATGGCAGTGTTTGCAAGACGCACTATCAACGCTATCAAAACGATTACATTCGTTCGCTGCTCCTTTCCTCACAAGTGCTTTATGGCGATGAAGTTACACTATATTTGAATAAGATTTTGGGTACGCTATTGCAAAACGATAAGGTGTTGAAAGATAAAATTAAACTCTATTGTCTTAAATCCGAAATCACCAATGCTTTTTCCACTGCAGACGGTTTTGTTTTCGTTTCTATGGGGCTTGTTTCTCAGTGCAGCAATGAGGCGGAACTTGCTTTTACTCTTGCTCATGAAGTCGCTCATTATGTTAAACGGCACGGTGTTACGGACAAAGACCAACGCAAAGCCAACGATGATATAGATAATTATTTGTCTCAGCACGCTCGTTCGCGAGAACAGGAGTTGGAGGCGGATAGTCTCGGTTATGAAATATACAGCCGCAGTCCTTATGCTTTGGGTTGTGTTGTTGCTATTTTTGATGTCTTGCAGTATGGGTACTTGCCTTTTGACGAAATAGACTTTGGTCGGAATATATTTGAAAATGAGTATTATAAGTTCAATGATAAATACTTTCTTGAATCGGTTACGCCCATTACATTAAGGGAGAGTTCCGTTGATACTTTCTCCACTCACCCCAATATCGCAGTCCGCAAAGAGGCTATAAGCAAACGTCTCAATGAAGCAAATGTTGATAACAATGATTGTCAAGAGCCTTCCGCCGAGTTTTTGAAAGTACGCCAGTTAGCGAGATATGAAGTTATCAGAGAGCAGATTTCAAACGACAATTACCTAAAAGCCCTTTACAATATCTTGGTCTTACAACACTTAAAGGACACAAATCCATACCTGAACGTTGCCAAGTCAGCAGCTTTATACGGCATTGCTTCGGCGAAAATAAGCGGTAATTATAGTATGATTGACATTAAGAAAGAGAAAACAGAAGGAGAATTTCAGCGAATAGTGCATTTGTTTAAGCAGATGAGCAAAAACGAATGTGCGGTTTTGTCTTTGCGTACTTCATATCAAGCAATGCAGGGAGAAAACGGCAATAACTATCTGTCCTTGCTTTTTAACGACATAGTGCATTACCTTTCAAGCACCAACAATCTTAACACTCTCAATAAATTTTCAGACTATGCTCAAGGTGAAACAATAGTTGAGGACACGGCAACAAAGGCTGACACCACCAAAAGCAAATACGACAAGGTGAAAGCTGGAAAAAAGGTTGCCAATCAACAAAACTTCAAGACTGAAAACTATATGCTTGCCGACCTTAAAAGAGACAGTACCTTCGTAGCAATGTTTAACAATGCCCTCGTGGAAAGCGACAAAAAGCAGGCATCATCTCTTATCTCTTCTCTATCACAAAAGCCCAACACTGTAACAAAAGACACCCGCCTGATAGTCCTCAAACCTACTGCTGTTAAGTATTATGACGACAAAACAGCATGGGACAATGGCATGGAATTAGACAAGTACTACTCAAAGAAGCTGGAGAAGAGAGTAGAAAGCATTGCCAAAGAATGCGGCTTTGAAACAATGGTAATTTCTCGCCATCAGGACTCATTACCTTGTTCCTACCAGCTGTTTTCTCGCCTGAACGACTATTCCAAAAGCCTTAATCAGTTTTCCGACATCACATTTGAGAGCTACGACATTGCCGACCTGTCATCTGAATTAGGCTCTTCCACAATCAACTTAGTCCAATACTCCCGCAAAAAAGCCGCAAGACCAAGTAATGTTAGCTATAAATTCCTTCACACAATCGCCTCCATCTTCACTTTGCCCACTATGCCGATAAGCATTTACCAATGGGTCTTCACACAAAAATATAGCACGCTTGACATTGGTTTCTTTGACTTCAAAGCTAACAAGACTATCTATCGTGTATCAAACGACTTCATCACAGAAGGCTCTAAAGACCAGCTCAATCAAGAGTTATACGAATGCTATTCACGGCTTCAGGGCAGCAAAGATTATGGCTATCTGGGCAGGAGATTTAACATATTGCTTGATGTTCGCTTTTCGCCCGCTTTTATGGCTGCATACAGCGACAGAAAAGGCATCTTGGATTTTAGTTATATCCTCGCACCCTCAGTAGAATATACACTCAATAAGAAAGTCGTCTTAGGTGCGAATGCTCAATTCCAATCAGTGAAGTTTAATCCTAAACGTACAAGCGGTTTTTATGGAGTGCTTGCTGCTTACCCCGAAACAGACCTTAATCTCTGGGGAATCGGCGTATATACCAAGCTCTTTCCGGGTGATAAAGCCCCAATCGGTTACTATTACAAGTTCCAAGCCGATATGTATTCCTTTTCATACGACATTCCGACTTATCGCACGGGCAGTGATTTCACCTTTGGCTTACGTGTGGAGTTTGGCAAAAACATTATGCTCACCAAGCGTTTATCACTTGGCACAGGGTTTTCATGTGGTTTGCTGACCTCCGGCTATGGCTTCATAAGCAAAGATGTTAGAGAGATAGCACCTTCTGATTGTGCCAAGTCAAGATTACTTAGTGGCTATATGATAGGGGTTAATCTGTCTTTGGGTTTCCTTGCTTTCTAATTGCGGACAATTATCCCCGACTTGCGGACAATTATCCCCGACTTGCGGACAATTGTCCCCGACTTGCGGACAATTATCCCCGACTTGCGGACAATTGTCCCCGACTTGCGGACAATTGTCCCCGACTTGCGGACAATTGTCCCTAACTTGCGGACAATTGTCCCCGACCTGCGGACAATTGTCCCCGACCTGCGGATAACTGATAATAAGTTTAAAGATGTGAATTTATTATTAAATTTTGGTGTATGAGTAACAATTTGTATCTTTGCAAACTTAATATGAATAATTTTAACATAAAATATTTATAAAATGAAGAAGAATTTATTAGCTTTTATGGCGGTAATTATTGCATCTACGCTATATTTTTATGGACAGAAACTGAACGTTAATAGTGATTTGGTAAAATGGGGTGAAGACGTCAAATTGGAAGATAAATCCAGCCGATACGACTATATTGGCAGCATTGACGGCAATGATTATTATGCGTTTGGATATTATTCAAGCGGAATGATGAGGCGTTTTAATCGGGTAGGCTTTATGAAGGTGAAAGATGGTGTTATGGTTGCTCAAAACAATGATTATATTAAGCTGCCTTTAGGTTCATTGGTGGCAACACTTGTGCTGGATGATGAGCTTTGCATACTTTATCAGCAGGAAAATAAGAAAGCTGATGCATTTGAACTGCGTTCCATACGGGTTGATAAGAACACATTGAAGCAAAGGACAGATAATGTACTGATAAGTGTTGATTTGAAGAAGAATTCTAATCAAGATATAGCGTTTTTCCCTTCCTCTGACAGGAAATGCTTTGCCGCTATGCTGATGACACGTGAAAAGAAGTCGGATTTGATGCAGGTTCGTCTGTTTTATTATGATTCCAATATGAACGAAGTATGGAACAGTGGATATAGCAGTCAATCGGATGCTATGATTACACCGCTTGCTGTAGTTCCAACGTCTCACGGCTCTATTTATATTCTTTCCAAGCAAACCGAATATGAAAAGGGTGAAAAAAGTAAGTTATACACACAAAGCGAAACAGCTACAGCACCATTTGTTATTGCTAAGATTACCGAAGACAATGTTACCGAGCAGGTAATTGACCAATCTTTCCCGTGCAGTCAAGCTCGCCTGTTTGAAGTTGATGAAAACAAACTGTTCATAGCTTTCAGCAACCGACTTTTATTAACTTCCGTAGAGTACAACTTTGAAACCGAAGGTGTTGTTGTTCTGCCCGACCTGAAGTATGCACAGGACAAACAGAAAACATATTGGAGCATTGATAAAATAATACAATTGGATAACGGCAATGTTGTAGTTTTGGCAACCGATGATTACGTCAGCATAGTTACGGATAACACCATTAAGCTGTCTAAAATATATGCTGCATCCAACACTTACTACGGGCGAAACTTTTATATACTTTGTTACAATGCTGATAAGGCGGAGTTAGTTTATAGTAAAATGATTTCGCGGGCTGTTATGAGCTATTCCAATTATGCTATTGGCTTTGGGCAGTATGAGAACATTCTGTTGTTTAGTGATGAAAATGATGTGTATGCTGTTTATAATGCGGACAGGAGTGATAATGATTTGTCAGATGAAGTGTTTATAGAGTCTCAAACTATGCTTCCCGGTGACACACGAAAAGCTACTGGCAATATGGTTAAGATTAGTGAGAATGGGGAAGTAACTTTGACGAGCATAGTGCCTTGTAAAGAGTTGGGGTTAGTTTTTTCGCCTGCCATAAGTTTCAAATCTGCGGATAAAACTATTCAAATCAATGCCATAAAAGGTAAATCTATCACCTTTGGAGAACTTATCTTGAAGTAGAAATAACATAAATTATAAATAAACAACCATTACACTATGATTAAAAAAGTATTTTGTTTTGCTGTAATAGCAAGCAGTTTAAGCCTTACGACACAGGCACAGGAGTATTATGATTTTGAACAAAATAGCTTCCAGTTTGGGCTGACTGTTGGTCTCGGGGGCTCTTGTTCTATAGGAGCTGAACTTTATGGAATAGATATATTGCCGAGCTTATATGTCTCTTACGACTTTGCAGATTGGTTTAAGGTTTTGGCAGAAACTAAATATGATTGCTGGATTAGCGTTGGAGAAGATGGATTTAATGCTTCTCATTTACTCAGAGTTCCTGTTGTAGGTCTTTTTAAGGTAGGACGAGGCTATATAGGGGCAGGTGTGCAACAAAACATTGGACTTTCACCTGCGTCAGCCTTAAAAGGATTTAACCTTAATGCCTTTTCGGCTGTTTTAGAGTTTTGTTACTTTACTCATTGGGGTCAAAGCGGGCACTTTGCATATTATAGCGAAAAAGGTTTCCACCCAATAATTCGTATAGGCTATTCCATTAACGAAATTGGTTATGCAAACAACAAAGGGCATTATATCTTCCTTGAAAGTATGTGGCGTTGGAATTTCTTAGATGAAAATAGTGGCGGCAGCAAACAGAAGGCAAGTGCTCGCAGACGCCGATAGCCAATGTTTAAAAGATTTCTTTGTTTTGCCCTATTAGCAAGTGGATTGAACTTTGCCGCAAAGGCACAAGAGTATTACGAGTTTATACACGGTGATTTTCAACTTGGATTAGGTGCTTCTCTTGATTTAGCTTTTGCCAATGGGTGGAGTGATGAAATGACAAGTCCGTTTTTCGTTGAGATAATGCCAGAACTGTATGTTTCTTATGATGTAAATGATTGGTTTAAGTTCATTGCCGAGCCAAGATATAGTTTGTCATTAGGCGGAGACATAGACCTCTCTCATTTCATTAAAATACCAATATTAGGTATTGTTAAAATTGGTCGTGGTTATCTCGGAGCAGGTCTGCAGCAGAACGTAGCCCTTTCCCTTGCTGCTCCACTAAAAGGTTATAATATGAATGCTCTGTATGGTATTGTAGAAATCTGTTGGGCTATGTCAAAGGCTACCCGTTATGCTTATGACGAACGAGGCTTTCATCCGACCTTGCGTATAGGGTGTTCGGTCAACAAAGTAGGCATTGGTGGCTATACAGGACGACAATTCTTTGTTGAGTCGGGCATTCGCTGGAATTTACTCAACACTTCCGCCAGCAAATATAAGAAAGCCTCCAGAACACGTAGATAACAATATATTACAACAATACTTCATTTTGCTAAAGTAAAGATATGCTCCAATTTAACAGGTTGCAAATCAGAAGTCAAGAGTCAGTAAATGTATTTATTTTAGCATTTTGCTTGTGGATATGAAAAAAAGTTGTACTTTTGCATTCTCAAAAAGACACTTGCCGCATTCGTCTAACGGCTAGGACGGAAGATTCTCAGTCTTCAAATAAGAGTTCGATTCTCTTATGCGGTACAAGTTTTAGAACAAAAAATCCCCTTATATTTTATGGAAAAAAAAGATTTACTCAAAGAGACAATAAAGCATATTGATATAAAACAAATCAATAGCACTGAGTTGGTTAATGCAATGAGAGATATGTCCTTTACCTCTCGTGATACGGCTACGGCAGCTGATATTTACGACAGAATGATAAATGACAGGGACTGTTCCATCATTATGACCCTTGCTGGCAGTACTTCGGCGGCAGGTTGTATGCAAGTCTATGTGGATATGGTTAAGAACAATATGGTGGATTGCATAGTCTCAACGGGTGCGTCAATTATTGATATGGACTTCTTTGAAGCTCTTGGATTTAAGCACTATAAGGGAACGCCGTTTATTGATGACAAATTTCTTCGCTCTAACTACGTGGATAGAATTTATGACACATACATTGACGAAGAAGAACTGCAAAACTGTGATTCAACTATCAAAAAAATCGCCGATAGCTTAGAGAAACGTCCATATTCTTCACGAGAATTCATTTGGGAAATTGGCAAATGGCTCGCAGCAGGTAACGCCGTTAAAAAAGACTCTCTAATTCAGGCGTGTTATGAGCATAATGTTCCGATTTTTTGCCCAGCCTTCAGTGATTGCTCAGCGGGCTTTGGATTGGTTATGCACCAAGTTGAAAACCCTGATAAACACCTTTCTATTGATAGCGTAAAGGACTTTTTGGAACTGACAAACATCAAAATTAAAGCCGGCACAACTGGCTTGTTTATGGTGGGCGGCGGAGTGCCTAAAAACTTCACTCAGGACACTGTTGTCTGTGCCGAAGTGCTTGGACACGAAGTAGAAATGCACAAATACGCCATACAAATAACCGTTGCCGACTCTCGTGACGGAGCTTGCTCGTCTTCAACCTTAAAGGAAGCCTGTTCGTGGGGAAAAGTGGATACTACTTTTGAGCAGATGGTCTATGCCGAAGCAACTACAGTAGTGCCTCTAATCGCCTCATACATATATCATAAAAGGGATTGGAAGAACAGAGCACAAAGAGAATTTGCAAAGATGTTTATTTAGATATAATCTAAAATTATATGATTTTGGCGGACATTTGTTCGCCTTTTTTTTGTGCTTTTGTCTCAATATTTTTGGCAGTATTCAAAAAAAAATCGTATCAAATATAACACAAATGACCTCCGCAGGCTTACATATCCGATTAAGACACCTTCATTTTCTACCTGAAAAGATAGATTTTGTGTTGAAAATTATAGTTTTTAGCTTAAACACTATAACTTCTAAGTTAAACATTATAACTTCTAAGTTAAACACTATAACTTTCAAGTTAAACACTATAACTTTCAAGTTAAACACTATAACTTTCAAGTTAAACACTATAACTTTCAAGTTAAACACTATAACTTTCA
>JAISLH010000132.1 GCA_031260565.1 Bacteroidales bacterium | reverse complement strand
AAAAATTCGGTAGGTATATACCAAATGAAAATTTGGTATATAGCAAATGAACGTTTGGTATATACCTACCGAATTTTTGGTATATACCTACCGAATTTTAAACGCCACTTCAGCAAAATGAAATACTGTTTAGTCAAGTTGTAACGGCGTTTGGGAAAAGTGAAAGAAGATATGGCGAAAGTCGTGCTTTGTTATAATTTTATTACTTTTGCAGCCTGTAAAATAATCTTTTATTATGCTGACAGAAAACGAACAGGAAAGATACCAACGTCAAATTATACTGCCGCAGTTTGGCGAACAAGCACAGGAAAACTTGAAAGCGGCATCCGTTTTAGTCGTTGGGCTGGGCGGATTAGGCTCTGTGGCAAGTCTTTACTTGGTTGCCGCAGGGGTAGGTAAGGTTGGATTGCTGGATAATGATGTTGTGAGCTTGACAAACCTGCAACGCCAGATTTTATATCGTGAAGATGAGGTAGGTAAGTCAAAAACGGAAAGGGCTAACGAGAGTTTGAAGAGACTAAATTCTAATGTTGAGCTGCCCATATTTCCAGTGCTGCTGACGAACGAAAATGCCCGTGAGGTGTTTGCCGATTTTGACATTATCATTGATTGCACCGACAATTTCAAAACAAGATTTGTGATAAATGATGCTTGTGTTGCGTTGGGCAAACCTTTCGTTTATGGCTCTATTTCAGGCTATAGCGGGCAGGTTGCAGTCTTCAATCAAGACCCAAAAGCCGTAACATATCGCTGCCTTTACCCTTGCTGTAAGCAAATGGAAACAATGGGAAATCCAAATAAAGGAGTGATGGGTGTTTTGCCTGCAATAACAGCGTCAATAGAGGTAAATGAAACGCTGAAGCTAATAACGAAAGTAGGGAAAGGGCTTTATAATCAGTTACTTCTAATCAATATCTTCACCAATGAATATACAACCCTTGACATTGAACCTTTGAGGAAATAGAAACGATGAACAACAATCAACGATACGCCGATTTCTGCACGCAAAACCCTGATATGCCAGTATTTTTGCAAGACTGGTGGTTGGATATTGTCTATTGCAGAAATTGGGACGCTCTCTTTGTAGAGCAAGATGGGCGAATAATTGCCGCAATGCCCTATTCCATTAAGCAAAAATGGGGGTTTCGCTTGATATTCTCCCCACCTTTTACGCCAACAGCCGGTTTCTGGATAGCATATCCGCAAGGCATTGGTCAGATACGCAAAATCAGCTTTGAGAATCAAATAATGAGTGATTTTGCAAAGCAGTTAGACAACCTCAAAATAGCATTTTACTCTCATTATTATTCATTCCATTACACTAATTGGTTCGGCTATTATTGGAAATCTTTCTGTCAGACAACCAGATATACATACCGCATTGACCTGACCCCTTCGTGGGAAAGCATAGAGGCAAAGATACACAACAAAACAAAAAGAGTTATTCGCATTTCTTCACAAAGCCTTAATGTAAAGCTAAATTCTATCTCTGTTTCAGAGTTTTGGGATACTAACAAAAAGAGTTTTGACAGGCAAAGTGTGGAAGTGCCATATAGTTATGCTATCTTTGAGGCTATGATGACTAAATCATTAGAGCGTAATTTGGGTTTAGCTCTTCATACGACCGATGACAGGGGGCAGATAATTGCATGCCTGTTTGTTGTCTTTGATTCGCACACCTGTCATGCCGTATTGTGCGGCACAGACCCTAAGTTAAGGGACTCTAATGCAACAACCTTGCTTTATTATGAAGCAATTCGCTATGCAAAAGAAAAGAATATGTCGTTTTTTGATTTTTCTGGTTCAATGATTGAGGGAGTTGAGTCTTTTTATCGGCATTTTGGAGCAGAGCAAACGCCATATCATTTGATAGAGAAGCAATATAGTAAGATTTATTCGTTATTGCGAGACATCAGACATAGATAATAATCCGCTGAAATTAAAGATTGTAATTCCGATGTCCGAAGATAGTGCTACCAAGTCTAATCATAGTTGCACCTTGTTTTATGGCAATATCGTAATCGTCAGACATACCCATTGAAATCTCCGTAAAGCAATCATTGTTGGCAAACAAACGCTGCTTTAAGTCTTCAAACGTAGCACGTAAATAAGCAAACTCTCTTTCGGTTTGTTGCTTGTCTTCGGTGATTGAACCAATGCCCATAACGCCGCAAAGCCTTATGTTGTCTAATTGCTGATAGTCTTCACTTGAAAGCATATCTTCCACCTCTTTTATATCCATTCCAAACTTCGTTTCTTCATTTGAAATGCTTATTTGAAGCAAGCAATCTATCGTTCTGCTGTTTGCCTTTGCTTGAGAGTCAATTTCCTTTAATAACTTTAGGCTATCAACGCTGTGAATAAGGCTCACAAAGGGTGCTATGTACTTTACCTTGTTGGTTTGTAAATGTCCAATAAAATGCCACACTATATCCTTCGGTAATTCTTCATATTTGTCTCTCATTTCCAAAGCCTTGTTCTCGCCAAATAGCCTTTGCCCACAATTATAGGCTTGCAGTATATCACTAGAAGGCTTAGTCTTTGACACGGCTATAAGTTTCACATCAGGCGGAAGGAGTTTGGTTATTTTGTTAAGGTTTTCGGCTATCATAATTAGTTGTATTTATTTGATAATTGTAAATTTACGCACATTCAAATTACCTCTTGTGTCGGTGGCTTCAACTCTGAACAAGTTCTCTCCGTCATTCAACGTAACAGGTTCATATAAAAACAACTCGTTAAGGTCAAAGGTGAATGTTGAAGTCTTGCCGTCATATTCCAAAAGCACCCATTGATCATTCAGATAGGCGTTATATGTGGATAGACCTGAAAGATTGTCGGTTATTTTGAGTTGTAAATTTGCTTGATTGGCTTTTAACTTTGCGTTATTGTTGAAATTAAGAGGTTCAATCTTCGGTGCAATGGTGTCAATAGCCAATGCAAAAGTGCCAAAAGAAGAAGAAGTTGTGCTAATGAAAGAGCCGTTTTGCTTACCTCCAATAGCAGTGCCATTTCTGGTTATAACGGCTTTGGATTTCAGTCTTTGCGGTAGTTGCGATGAGTTTAGCTTAACTTCAACAGACTTATGCAAAGGCACACTCTTACTTTCGGGGATATAATACTTGCGTTCCTCTGCGTGCTTATCCTGCTTGGGAATACTCATATTTTCATACAAAGCACCCTTGCGAATGGTTATCGTGCTGTTGTCGTCAAAGGTATAAATATAATCTCGGTCGCAGTTGATAATTTCATATTTTGTTGTGTCCTTTCGTTCATTATAACTATGGAAATGGGCGTCAAGGTAAAATAAAAAGTCGGTTTGGTTGCCGAAAAAGTCGCTCAATACACATCTTACTTTATATAGTCGTGGTGTATTCCCTTTTAGGACGCCGTCATTGTTGTAAAAAACAGACGGAAACCAATTACGTTTTAGCCGTTTGCTCATAAGCATAGTCTTTCCCTTTTCAATATAGCAGCAATAGTCTATAAGGGCATTGACGTATGACGTTTGGTCAAAAAGAAACCTGTCTATAGTGCAATCATAGAGCAATGTATCATCTACAAATATCTGCGTGGAATAAACACCATTGCGAGCTGTTGAACCATTTGACTTATCGTAGCCTTCAATGCAAAAATACAATTCATTACCCATTGCTGTTATCGTATCATAAGGCTTTTTTACCTCAACATAATTGTCTCCCTTGACCATAAGGGTAACAAAATACGGAGCAATGTTGTCTTCTATTGGCAGCGAAAAATGCAATGGGTTTATGGTTTGTTGAGAAGAGGTTTTGCGAATTTCATAATGAAGATGCGGACCACCTGACGCGCCTGTGTTTCCACTAAAGCCGATAGTTTCTCCTTGCTTTACCTTGATTTGGGTCTCATTGAGGTTAATATCTACTTCATATCGCTGGTGTTGGTATTGATATTGTTTGAGGTAACGCTCAATTTCCAGCCCGTAACATTCCAAGTGCATATATACAGTAGTGTATCCGTTGGGGTGAGTGATGTAAAGATTCTTTCCGCCGCCGAAAGCCTGTACCTTAATCCTTGAAACATAACCCTCAGCAGGAGCAGAAACGGCGTAACCTGTACGTTCGTTAGTGCGAATGTCCTGTCCGCTGTGAAAATGGTTGGCTCTAATTTCGGCAAAGTTACCAGAAGCCTTCAGTGGTATTGAAAGTGGGGAAGAAAAGTACGTTTGCGGATATTGTTGAGCATTTGCAGAGGTTGCAATGCTCAAAAGAAATGTGAGAAAAGTTGTAATAATTATTCTTGGCTGTAACACATCACGAGAAATGACCATAAGCGTTTTCTTATAACCTCTCTTGCTTCAACGTGAGCCATATGTCCGACATTGTCAAGTATCAACACTTCGGAATGAGCAGGTAACATAGCTTGTACAAGTCCCAATTCAATAGGAATTCTCTTGTCTTGCTTGCCGAAAATGAAAAGAATAGGGTAAGTACTATCTGTTAATACGCCTATTTTTGATGTTCTCTTGACCATACCCATTTCAGCTGCTATTATGCCTTCGGCACTTGTTTTAAGGGCTGAGTCTGTTATTGAACCAATAGCCTGATGTAGCTCTTCTCTATTACATTCAGCAAAAAGATTAGGAACAAATGACAGGATAAAACCTGTCCTATTGTTATCTACAGATTCGCATACCTCATATCGACTCTGCTTTTCATCTTCTCTATCCGGCAGAGAGTGGGAATGTAACAAGCAAAGACCTTGCATATATTGCGGGTACATTTGAGCAAATGCCAAAGCAACGTAGCCACCCATTGAATGACCAACAATGACGCAGTTTTTAACGTTAGCAGCATCTAAAACCGTTTTAACCATTGCTGCTTGCATATCCATCGTATGCTCCTCACTGACAACGCTTGACTCTCCATGACCGAGCAAATCAATGGCTATGATGCGGCACTTTTTCATGTACTCAACGACATAGTAATGCCAGATGTCCAAATCGTTCATAAAGCCATGCAAAAAGACTATCGTTGCGGTACCTTCCTTAGGTCCTGCGTCCTGATAATTAACTACTTTTCTGTTAAAAATGACTTGACTGTGTATCATTGCATTCCTGTATTTTATTATTGAATTTGAGCGGGCAAAGTTACGACTTTTGCTTAAATCAACCAAGCTTTTATCGCTTTTTTTCTAAAAAGAGCTTTTTATTTGTTCTGCATGGCTTGCCGTTTTTATCTCCTTAGGTAGATATATCTCCTCTATGACGCCTTCTTCATTAACAACAAAAGTCGTACGTAACGTCCCCATATATTTCTTTCCATACATAGATTTTTCAGCCCAAACTCCAAACATTTCAACCAAAGTTTTATCACTATCGGCTATCAAATCAAAAGGCAGTTGCTGCTTTTCAATGAATTTGCTGTGTGATTTTTCATCATCAACACTCGCTCCTACTACTTCATAACCCTGTTTGCGAAACTCCGAATAGTTGTCTCTGAAGCTGCAAGCCTCTGCCGTGCATCCAGAAGTGTTATCTTTGGGATAGAAATAAAGAACTAATTTTTTGCCTCTGTAATCACTTGTCTTAATCTGTTGCCCTGCTTGATTTTTACCAAGTATTTCAGGAATCTTATCACCTATTGTTAGTGCCATAGTTTGTTTTGTTTTTAATTTAATGCTGCAAAGGTACGTTTTTTCATGTAATTATGGTAACTTTTCTTAAAATATTTTTTACATCCTTGCAAAATCAATCTAAGATTTTGGCGTTGCATTTGCGTCTGAGAAAAGGATGAAAAATTGTTATAACCTTTCGTTTTTTTACTTTTTGATAACGAAATAACGGCTGTTAGAAATAAAAGTTGTATCTTTGCTGCCGATTTTAAGAAGATAGTCTATGAACAAAAAATATGGCAATCACAGCCCCGTAAGTCTTTGGAGCGCTAATTTCTCTACTGTTTTGAGTATATCACTTGTGTTGTTTATGCTCGGTTTTATTATGTTGTTTATCTTTCATGCTTACGAGGCATCAAGGGATCTGAAGGAACAGGTATCCTTTACAGTCTATCTCAATCTCGGTTCAAGTGATTTAGACGCCAAAGATTTGGAAAAAGAAATACGAAGAGAAAACATAGTAAAATCTACTCAATATATATCAGCGGAAGAGGCTCGTGTAGAGATGGATAAATTGATGGGCGAAGAGCATTTAGCCGTTTTAGACAGCGTCAATCCTTATCAAGCGTCAATCGTTGTTAATCTCAAGGCAGAGGCTTTGGATATTAGTCATATAAAACGCTTTATCAACAAGGTAGAGGCAAAAGACATAGTAGAAATGGTTGATTATAGACACGAGTTAATAAGCAACATCAACTCTATGATATATAATGTGAGCGTAGTAACAGCAATCTTCTTTCTTGCCTTGCTTTTCATTTCTATTACTTTAATAAATCACACAATTCGCTTATCAATCTACTCCAAGCGTTTTGTCATCCGAACAATGGAGTTGGTCGGTGCAAAAGGCTCTCTTATCAGAAAGCCGTTCTTGTTGAAAGGTTTGATTTTTGGATTGATTGGTGGGCTTGTGGCTTGCATGCTTTTGACAGGATTGCTATGGTGGATTACAACATCTTTTGATGGCATTATCAAGGCGGAATACTATATTGTTTATGCAAAAATTGGTGCGGTCGTGTGGCTCTTTGGCATCGTTCTATCCTTTGTCTGCTCGGCAATATCGGTCTTTAGTTATATGAATATGAGAACAGAAAAACTTTACAAATAATAAACTTTCAATTATATGAATAAGAAGAATAATATTACCAAAAAAACATCTGCTTCCGCTAATGTGAAGCCTACATTTAGTTTTGCCTTTGAGCGTATCAACTATATCATAATGCTGATTGGCATAGTGCTTATCATTATTGGCTATGTGCTGCTGACAGGCGGAGGTTCGGACAATCCAGACGTCTTTAATGACGATTTGTTTAACTTCAGACGCCTTGTCCTTTCACCAATATTTATTGTGGCGGGCTTCGTTGTTGAAATCTATGCCATTTTGAAAAAGACTAAAAAGGAAGAAGAGTAAATGAGTTTATTGGAAACAATAATCATTGCCATCGTTGAGGGATTGACGGAGTTTCTTCCTGTGTCTTCAACCGGTCATATGATTATAACAGAGGGCATTCTTGGCATTCAAAGCACGGAATTTGTTAAATTATTCACCGTTTGCATACAATTCGGAGCTATTCTCTCCGTTTTGGTAATCTATTTCAAGCGTTTCTTCCAATCAATGAGTTTTTATTGGAAGCTGTTTGTTGCTTTTGTGCCGGCAGCTGTAATAGGCTTTTTGGCTGGAGACTATATTGATATGGTCTTAGAGAATGTTTGGGTGGTGGCAATAATGCTTGTGCTGGGCGGAGTGTTTATGCTTTTTGTTGATAAATGGTTTGCCAAGAGTGATAAAAACCAAACGGTAACCTATAAGAAGAGTTTCTTTATTGGCTTGGCTCAATGCGTGGCTATGATACCCGGAGTATCACGCTCAATGGCTACAATAGTCGGCGGAATGGCTCAAAAACTTACACGAAAGACCGCAGCAGAGTTTTCTTTCTTCCTTGCCGTGCCTACAATGCTTGCTGCTTCAGGCTACAAACTTGTTAAGGCTTTTACCAAAGAAGGAGGCAAGGAGCTCTTACTGGACAACATTAACACCCTTCTGATAGGAAATCTCGTTGCCTTTGTGGTTGCTATCTTGGCTATCAAGTTTTTCATCGCTTTTTTAACAAAATACGGCTTTAAATCCTTTGGTTACTATCGTATTGTAGTAGGTGCAGCTATTATTATACTGATGCTTTGCGGTGTAAATTTAAGTGTGTCGTAGATGATAAACATTGACGGCGATTTTCTCTTGATTGATAAGCCTTATACTTGGACATCTTTTCAGGTTGTCAAGAGATTGAAGTACCTTATCGGCAAACAATATCACATAAAGAAATTCAAAATTGGTCATGCCGGCACTTTAGACCCTCTTGCGACAGGTCTGTTGATTGTTTGCATAGGAAAATTCACCAAAAAGATAGAGCAGTTTCAGGCTTCGGAGAAAGAATATACTGGAACGTTCATTCTTGGGGCTACAACGGCAAGTTACGATAGGGAAAAGCCTGTCAATGAAACCTTTCCTTTTGCACACATAACCCAAGAGCAGATATATTCCCTTGCAAAGGCTATGACAGGTGAGTTAGAGCAAGTACCGCCCATCTTTTCTGCCGTTAAAGTCAATGGAAAACGTGCCTACAAACTCGCCAGAGCAGAGAGTGATGTTGCCTTGCAGCCAAAGAAAATAACCATATCTGAATTTGAAATAACCAACATTGCCTTGCCGCAAGTAGATTTTCGTATCGTATGCAGCAAAGGCACATATATCCGCTCCATAGCAAGAGATTTTGGAACGGAACTAAACTCTGGGGCATACCTTGCCGCACTTCGTCGCACGAGAATAGGCGATTTTACAATTGAAAAGGCTACAACGATGGACGACATTGAGCAAAACCTTAACGCTCCTGCCGATTCAATCTAAGACAAACTCTTTTTATTGTATTTTAGTTTCACATAATTTTTTGCAAAAACCACCTCATTTCAGCCAAACATCATAACAATTTCCTAACACAGCAAAAAGCCCAACAACTAATGTTGTCGGGCTTTTTGCTGTGTTATAAAAGTATATTATCGTTTTGCCTTTTGCTTCGTTTCGCTCCGCTCACTCCGCTTTTGGCAAAACGCACTTGCTTACTTACCTGCCTGCACAAAACTAATTTGAACTGCAAGCAAGGCGGAAGCCCAGACCACTGCCGCGATCACCTGGGCTAACGCTAATCCGAGCAGAAACCCGCACGCCAGCGGCACCATTGCCCCAGCTACCACCCCGACCGACACGGTAAGAGCCTGTAGAAGCACCCTGTGGATTTGTTTGTGACTCGCTACTATAAGCACCATACCAATCATTGACCCATTCCCAAACATTACCACTCATATCATATATACCAAGTTCGTTTGCCTGCTTTGTGCCAACTGCATGAGTTTTGCTTCCTGAATTACTATTAAACCAAGCTACATTGTCTATATTATTGCTGCCGCTGTATAAATAGCCTTGACTTCTATTTCCGCCACGCGCAGCATATTCCCATTCTGCTTCTGTTGGCAACCGAAAGGTTTTACCGGTTAATTGATTAAGGCGAGTAATAAATTCCTGAGCATCTTCCCAGCTAACAGTTTCAACAGGCAAGTTTGCTTCTCCTGTAAAATAGGAAGGATTGCTGCCCATAACAGTCTGCCAAAGTTCTTGTGTAACCTCTGTTTGCCCCATTAAGTAATCATTAGTCAGCGTTACTTGATGAGCAGGCTTTTCCCGGTCAGAAGCAGCAGAGTCTGCATTAGATGCTCCCATTGTAAATGTGCCTGCCTTTACGGTAATCATTTTGAAAGTTATGCCATTTACGGTGTAGTCTTGCGTTACTACGCTTGGATTAGGGTTAGGGTTGTTTCCGCTTCCGTTGTCATCCTCGTCATCGTTACCGCATGAAACGAAGTTTAATGTTGCTGTTGCCACAAGAGCAAAGAACATTATTTTGCTCATAAACCTATGGGTTTTACCCCAGTTGAATCTTAATTTTGTCATTTTTATTTACATTTTATATTGAATTAAAGAATGCAAAAGTACATCTTTTTTTTGAAATGGCAAAATAAATAGTCAAAGTTCGCTAAATAAAACCAACATTCATTTTTCTAAAACGCCGCTTTAGCGTCACGAAGTGGCGTTTGGTGACGCTGAAACGCCGCTTTAGGAAAACGAGGCTTGATTTCGTTGGGACGAGACCTTCTATTCTCATAATAAACTAAGACGAGAATGCTTTGCCTTTGCACATTCGTAAAAGAAGTCAAAGCACAAAAGCTTACAGTGGAATAAATAATCCTTATGTCTCTCCTATTTTCCTCTACCCTGAAAGACTATGATAACGGTATAGAGCAGAATTTTTATGTCGGTTATCAGGCTTATATTCTCAAGGTAGAGTAAGTCATATTTAAGTCTTTCAACCATCTCATCAACGTTCTCTGCATAGCCAAACTTAACTTGTCCCCACGAAGTTATACCCGGCTTTATGTTGTGTAACAATCTGTACTCAGGAGCTTGCTTTACAATCTGGTCAATGAAATATTGCCGTTCTGGTCTCGGTCCAACAAGGCTCATAGTTCCACGAAGAACATTATAAAACTGCGGGATTTCGTCCAAACGCACCTTTCTCATAAATTTACCAAAGGGAGTAATGCGACTATCATTGTCGTTGGACAACATCGGGACGCCTTTTTCTTCGGCATCAACGTACATTGAGCGAAATTTGTGCATATAAAACGGCTTACCCTTGTAGCCTATTCGCTCTTGCCTATAGAATATATGTCCTTTGCTCGTGCTCCAAACGATGACAGATGTTATGATATAGACAGGTAAAAGCACAACAATAGCCAGTAAAGAAATAACTATATCCATCAAACGTTTCAAAACCACCTGCCATTGCGGCATTAGTTGTTGCGAGATAAGAATTAGAGGGGTGAGGAAGATAGCTGTCATCTTCACTCTTCCTAACAATATATCCTTTCTGTCGGCTGGGATTTTGATTTGAAGGTTTGAAATGCTCTCTAATGAAGATACAATCTTATATAGTTTTGACTCGTCATCACTTTCCAAGGCAATGATTAACTCCTCTACTTTATACATTTTGATAATATCTTTCAGCTGCTCAATGTTGCCAAGACAGGGTATCTCGTTGCTAAAAGCAGACTCAGCGTTACCTTTTTTGCACTGACTTATGTAGCCAATAAAAAGATTACCTGAATATATTTTCTGACTTTGAAGTTCATTGTAAAGTGTTAAGGCACGCTTCTGGTTACCGATTATTAGGGTTGGAAAGCCTATCTTGCGACTATGTATTTTGCGAACGGTGGAAGACGTGATTATTAAGCGAGGAAAGTAAGTTAGAACAAAATGTGAGGCAAGCAAGATGACGAAAGAGAGGTAGTAATTGCGATAAGTGCCCACGTAGTCGTCCAAAAGCAGAGCAAAAAAGATGATTACAATACCGGTAACGCTAATCCAAAAGGTCTGACTCAACTCTCGCAGCCGTGATTTGCGATAAACGTCCTTGTAACAGCCCTGTGCGTAATATAGAAAGAGCCAAAACAAAGGCACAAACACTACTCCAAAGTACAAATTGCGGTCATCAAAAACGTGATTTATATCCTCAAAGCCGCCATTCTCAATAGTGATTTTGCGAAAGACAAAAAACAACACCCACGCCAAAAGAGCAGTAAGAAAATCAGCTACTACATACTTTGCAACCTGCTTTTTCCTATTCATCATCAGTAATTAGTCTGTTCTTAATTAGGGTAATGCACAATCTTAACGTTGTCTATATGAACCCAACCGTTGCTTACCTTATTGGGATTGGAAGGCTGGATGTAGAACCAAAAGTCTGCTGGATTGCCAAGTTGAGACCATACTTTTCCTAACACAATATAAACCTTTTGCCAGCCAGTTGAGGCGTTAGCATTCAAGGTCATAGCCGGTATGTATTGATATTGATCCTTTCCTGCTATTTTCCCGTAAATTCCTACGCCGAAAGGAATGTTGCAATGGTAGTCTATTTCAAGGAAAAGTGCTTGTGTGTTGGTGCAATGCAAAGAATCCTTACAGATAATTTTGTATTCCGCATCGGTAGCACCCATATACATTGCTCCGCAAAACGCTCCGCTCTTCACGCTATCCATATTGCTAATCTTAAAAATATGTTCAGTTGTGTCAATACCTGCTGTTTTGAAGTGAAAGTACGAATCCTCAAACTGCTCATCAAAAGGTACTCTCGTCCAATCATCTCTATATTTTATATCTATCACACCTAAATCGGTTATAGAGTCCTCTGCCAGCATTACTTCCTTCTCATAAATTGAGTAAAAAGGATAAGGGACGCGTGTTGCTTTTATTCCGTTAAGCATAATGCCAGCTTGGAGAGTTACTTTTACTTTTCCCTTTTGCAGAACGGGGATTAGCCAGTCACCATCTCTCAACTGGAAAGCCCTTACCGTGTCATTGCCAACATTAACCCATACATCTACAATATTGGAGGAAAGAAAGCCATCAGTCTGATTGTATTGCAGGTTAGTGTTTTCAACCAAATGGAAGCCACTAATGCGGATATATGAGGGTATCTCTTGCTCTGAATCAAAGTCATCACAAGCTGCCAAGAGCAATACAGCACTTGCACACATTAAAAATAAGTATTTCTTCATCATTACCTTAATTAAGTTCATAGACAGTCAAACGTTATAATTATCATTTTATTATTTGAGATTGCAAAAGTAAGAAAAAAAACTGACATATATAGCAGAAGTGTTGTATGCAACGCCCTGTAATAAGATTTTTCTACTTCATTGTTATGTTTTTTTTCTAACAATTTTGGTGTTTTCAGAAAAAGTATTATATTTGCACCCTCTAAAATAACATAAAACACTATTAAATAAGTAGGGAAAATGAGCATCACAGGCTTACAGAAACGCACCAAATTTACACTTCCTCCCTATAATGTTGTGGGGAAAACACCTTTATTACAAGTCCCTTACATAGCATTTCTTACTTCTAAAACGGCGTCATTAGATTTCACTTCTCGCTTAATTCACAACATACAAAAAACACTGCATTTTCTACTTGAAAGAATACTTTCCAAGTCAGAAAGAACACTTTCCAAGTCAGAAAGAACACTTTCCAAGTCGGAAAGAACACTTTCCAAGTCGGAAAGAACACTTTCCAAGTCAGAAAGAACACTTTCCAAGTCGGAAAGAACACTTTTCAAGTCGGAAAGAACACTTTCCAAGTCAGAAAGAACACTTTCTAAGTCAAAAATAATAACTCATAACTTATAAATAATAAAAAATATGACACATTCAGACTGGATTAAGACCAGAGAAACAGATTTATTGCTGCAGGCAGGAGCGAATGAAAAGTATTTTATTTCGCTTGGTTCTCAGTTTCCTGCAGCTGAGTTACAGCGATTTAAGGCGGCTGTAACGGCGTTTAAGACGGCGTTCGCAAAAACGTCTGACAAGGCAACATCAACAATGGCTGATGTAAAAGCTAAAAATGATGCGAAAAAGGCGTTAAAAGCTATAATGCGAGAGTTTTATAACAGGTATATTATCGGCAGCCCGACAATGACAAACGAGCAGCGGGAAACGTATGAATACCCTATCCGCGACACCGAGCCAACGCCTGTGCCAGTGCCAAGAACCGCTCCAAATATAAAAATAGACTTCGCCCAAAGCAGTTCTCATTTGGTGTTTTTTGGAAAATTTAATACGGAGGGGAAGATTACTCGCGGCTTGCCAAAAGGTGCTCACGGCGTGGAGATTAGAAGGTTTGTTGTCAAGGGCGAACTGCCGCAAGTTACTCCAGACCCTGAAGAGATGGAGGTGGTAGGGCTTGCAACCAAAAGTCCAAAAGAGGTTCGCTACAACAAGAATGCTAAGGATACAAAGGTTTATTATGCAGTGCGTTACTTCAATGACAGGGGCGAATACAGCCTGTGGTCGGATGTGGTGCTGGCGATAGTTAATTAAATGAGAAATTTTAATGTTTAACTTAATATTTAGAACAAAATGAGAAAGATAATTATTTTACTTGCGATAGCAGCAATTAGTTTTGCGGCTTGTGAAGATGAAAAAATTGATAATAATTCAACATATTCTATAACATACCCGCATGATGTTTCTATGATAGATTTCTCTATACTATGGAATCCTGCATACTATTATAATCATTATGATATGTATGAGCAACCGACATTGCAACCTGTTTCTTCGTGGCAATGGAAATTAACTGAATTAGAAGAAAATGAAGCATATTTATTCAATTCACAGGAAGATTTTATTCAATACATTTGTGCAGATTCTAACTATGCTGTTATTGATACTCCTATTGTGAATTTTCAATTATATTCGTTAATTGCAGTGAAATTGAATGTTCATCTTTCTACAGGAAGACCAAATCCGAACGCCATACCAATCAAAACTATGACAGAAATTGCTACTAATGAATATAAAATGTCATTTCAATTTCATAAGGTAAGCGGACCTGTAATTGGAGGAAATGCGATGTATGTTCATGCCGTACTTGTACCTAAACTTTCTCCTTCATCTATTATAGAATTCAGTAAGGAAGACTTGACAAACTAAATAATTTTCAGTTGCAACAGTAAATCAAAGTCCGATAACTTAATTGTTGTCGGGCTTTGTTTTGTAGGATACCTGATGTGTATCTTAATATTGCTCTGTTTCGTTAGGGAAGTCTCCAGATTTAACGTCTTTAACATATTGTTTAACGGCATTACGTATCTGCTCTCCCATATTCAAATATCGGCGTAAGAAACGTGGCGAAAAATCCTCCGTTATTCCAAGCATATCGTGCAGAACAAGAACTTGTCCATCGGCGTACATACCAGCTCCTATACTAATGACTGGTATGGTCAATTCATCTGCAATTTTCTTGGTAAGCAAAGCGGGTATCTTCTCTAAAACTATAGCAAAACAACCAGCATCTTCTAAAGCGTGTGCGTCTTCTAATAATGTTTTTGCCTCATCGTCTTCCTTTGCCCTGACTACATACGTGCCAAATTTATTGATAGATTGAGGCGTTAATCCAAGGTGTCCCATAACAGGAATGCCAGCCGAAAGTATCCTTGCCACAGACTCTACAATCTGTTTGCCACCTTCAAGTTTTACGGCATTGGCAGAGGTCTCTTTCATAATTCTAATAGCCGAGCATAATGCCTCCTTGCTATTTCCCTGATATGTTCCAAAGGGTAAATCAACCACAATCAATGCTCGCTTTGTACCTCTGACTACGGACGAGGCGTGATAAATCATTTCGTTTAATGTGATAGGCAATGTAGTAGAAAAACCTGCCATAACATTTGCCGCCGAATCACCAACCAATATAATATCTATCTGTGCCGCATCAACTAATTTAGCCATAGAATAATCATAAGCCGTTATCATAGAAATCTTCTCACCTCTTGCTGCCATTTCTTTAATGGTATGTACGGTGATTAACCTGTTGTTTTCGCTATAACTTGACATAACTTTTGTTCTTTTTGATGTATTAAAACGGCGGCAAAGATAAGCAAATAAAATGAAACGGCTAATTTATACACTTTTTTTACCCTTATTGCCAACAATTAAATGGAAAAATCTTCTAACCCACGCCACATTATCAATAAGGAAAACTGCAATAGAGCACAGCAAAATAGAGAAAAAGACAACCGAAAAGGCAATATTCTTTATCATCTCGCCCTGAGCAAGCCCTAACTGTTCAGGGATAGATGCCATAACAGCCGTTGCTAATCCTTTGGGAATCATCGTTGCTATTATGCTCTTGTCAAAGCTGTTTGCCGACTTGGGAGAGCAGTATTTGGCTACAGAAATACGTTCAACCAACAACAGGAGGGTTATCACAACGCCAATAATCATTGACGTGAAGTTGTCAAAGGTGATTGATAAGCCGATATAAACGAAAAACAGAGTCTTTAAGAAGAATACAATCTCACCAATAAAGCTCTCCTCGTGCTCATTAAGTTTGAGGTTTTCTTTATTGCGTTGAAAACGGGCAAGGAATTTGAAGTAAAAATGCTCCATATTTGTTATCGTTATGCCAAAAACCAAGACAGCAATAGCCCCACTAAAGCCCATTAACTCTACTATGCCGTAGATAAAAAACAGATATGCAGGAGTGAGAAACATAGAGTTACGTAGCTTCCGTATCTTCTCCAAGAGGCTCGCCCAAACTAAGGCACTGGCTATTCCAATAATGGTTGCAATGACAAAAGATGCCAGAATGTTGCCTGCAATCTTTGCTATGTCTAAACCAGCATTCAACTTGGCAGCATCAATCAATGCCAGCGTTGTTACAATGCAGATAACATCACTTAGAGCCGCTTCAAGGACAAGGGCAGTCTTTGTATCGTTGCCTATCTTCAAGTAGTTGGTCATAGGAATCACCACTGCCGCTGCCGTACCGCTTAAAGCACAGCCGATGATGAAGCTATTGATGATACTCAATGAGAATAAAATGCAGACCACAGAGGCAATGGCTATCGTTAAGATAATGTTGGCTACGGTGAGTCTGACGATTGTCTTCCAAGATTTCTGCAAGTCAGTAATGCTTATGTCTAACGCACCTTCAAAGAGAATGACTACCAATGTAATTGTTGTGAAAACCTCCCCTACTCTCCCAAAATCGGCTGGTGATACGAGCTTTAGCAGAGGTCCTATTATGATACCGATAATCATTAGCAACAACACGTCTGAGACTTTCTTTTTACTGAAAATCATTGAAAAGAAATGAGCCGCAAAGACCAACAAGCCCAAAAAGACAAGCGTTTCTCCCATAAATGATATGTTTTAATAATCTATCTCAACGTCAAAAAATGCCCGCAATTTATGCAAAGCAGGTGCTTTTTCAGCCAAAAAGTTATATTTATCCATAGGTTGATAAGGTTTAGCCTCCGTTTCACTGACATCAAGGCGGTCTATGATGTTAAAGTTCTGCACCTCTGTCTTCTCTCTAACCATTTTAATAAAGTCCATCTTGTAATGGTTAAACTCTTCCTGCTGCTGACGATGAGCAAAGGTTATGGTAATGGTGTTATTGTTGTTGTTGATTGGCTCTAAATCCTTTAAAACGAAGTAGAAGTTAGTGTCCTGCTCCTCCATTTGGCTTACATATTGCTCCCAAATAGGCATAAAATCCTCCCAAACAAGGTTTTTGATTATCAATCCCTCATCTTGGCGTTTTTTGTTATCGGTTTCTATCGTTTGTTGTGGATTTACTGAAAACGGACTGCGAAATGCAGTGTTTATTTTCAGTTCTGCTTTAGGTACAACAGGCGTTGGGCTTGCCTCAGTCCCTATTTCAGTTTTTTTTTCAGCCGATTGAGTTGTCGCAGGTTGAATATTGGCAGCCGCATTAGGATTAACGCTTGCCGCCGGTTTGTTTAACACACTTGCCATACGCAAAAGGTTAAGCTCTACGCACAAGCGTTTGTTGGAAGCGTCTCTATACTCCATTGCACAGGCGTTTGCTATCCCCAGACATTTCAAAATAAAAGTGTTAGGGCTGCGTTGAGACTGCTGAAAGTACTTTTGCTTCACGCTGTCGCTCACTTCCAAAAGCCCAACCGTGTTTGTATCCTTTGACACCAACAGATTACGAAGATGATTAGCCAAGCCGTTGATGAAATGATTGCCTTCAAAACCTTTCTGTAACACTTCATTAAACATCAACAGCACTTCGGATATATCCCCTGCCAAAAAGCTATCTACAAACTTAAAATAATAGTCGTAATCCAAAATATTAAGGTTCTCAATCGCAGCCTTATAAGTAAGGTTACCCTGTGTGAAAGAAACCATTTGGTCAAACATTGAAAGGGCATCTCGCAAGCCTCCGTCAGACTTTTCAGCTATGATGTGCAACGCTTCTTTCTCTGCCTTAACACCCTCTTTGTCGGCAATGTATTGAAGATGTTGAGCAATGTCCTCATTCTTTATTCTGTGAAAATCAAATATCTGACAACGGGAAAGAATAGTCGGCATAATCTTATGCTTCTCAGTTGTCGCCAAGATAAATTTTGCATAAGCAGGAGGCTCTTCCAATGTCTTCAAAAAGGCGTTGAAGGCTGCCGTAGTAAGCATATGAACCTCGTCTATGATGTATATTTTGTACTTTCCTTCATGTGGCGGGATATAAACCTCCTTAACTAACTCCCGAATATCATCTACCGAGTTGTGAGAGGCAGCATCAAGCTCAATAATGTTAAAGGACGCCGAGTCATTGAACGAACGGCAGCTTTCACATTCGTTACAGGCTTCAAAATCTTCAGTTAAATGCTGGCAATTGATAGCCTTAGCGAGGATTCTTGCACAAGTGGTTTTGCCGACTCCTCTTGGACCGCAGAACAAAAAAGCCTGAGCAACCTGATTGTTTTTTAGGGCATTTTGGAGTGTTGTAGTGATGTGCTCCTGCCCCACAACAGAATGAAAGTCAGCTGGTCTATACTTACGTGCCGATACAATATAATTTTCCATATTCAGAATAAATACGTCTATTTTGACTTGCCAAAAGTACTAATTTATTTTGTAATGAGCAAATGACGTAAAAAAACGACCTTTCTTTCTTACAATTTCATATAACGCCGCTTTCTTTGAAATAAATCAAAGGGCTATAGGAGTGATTGCTGATAAATTGAGTTAGCAAAACTATTAGGCAAAGGTGAGTTTTCCAAACTGCGTTGCGAAAAGATATAACGACCATCGCAAACAAAACCTAACTCATACCAAT
>JAISLH010000129.1 GCA_031260565.1 Bacteroidales bacterium | reverse complement strand
AATGCCGATTGCCTTTATGTTTTCGGCTATTTTGACCTTTCTTAACCACTCATAGAGTCCATAAACGCCCAATCCTATCCATATAGCAAAGGCATAAAACGACCCTGCATAAGCATAATCTCGCTCTCTTGGCTGAGTAGGAGGCTGATTTAGATAAATAACTATCGCAAGTCCTGTCATAAAGAAGAGCAAAAAGACAACAAAAGCATCTTTCTTCCGTCTCTTTATATGGAATATCAATCCGGCAACACCAAGCAGCAAAGGCAGACAGAACAATCGGTTTTTAGCCTTGTTGTTTGCCAAGTCGGGCGGCATATTTGACTGAGGTCCCAAACGCATTGCGTCAATGAAGTCAATGCCTGTTATCCAATTGCCGTGCAGTACGTCTTTTGTGCCGTTGGAAGGAGACTCTGGATTGTTGCCTTCATAGTTTAGACCGTAGTTTTGAATATCATTTTGTTTGCCTGCAAAGTTCCACATAAAGTAACGCCAATACATATGATTGACTTGGTAACGAAAGAAGTACGTAAGGTTCTCTCCAAAAGTCGGCTTTCTGTCTCCGTTTATGCCGGTGAAGAGTTTGTACCATGCTTCGTGAGGTCTGGAAGAGTCTTTGCTATACATACGTGGGAAGATGGTGCAGTAATCATTATTAAATTCGTATTCCCCCTGTTGTCTTACAGGGATATATTGGTTGTTTGCAGTGTCTTTGATGTACTTATTGCTGCCTTTTTTAGTCCCTGTTACTGGTGCATTATAGTAATTGCCATAAAACAACGGCGAAGAACCGTATTGGTCACGATTGAAGTAAGAAAGCAAACTGATAGCGTCCTGAGGAGCGTTTTCGTTTATTGGTGTATTGGAGTTAGCCCTTATTATAATGGTAGCAAAGGTTGAATAACCTATAAGGAAAAAGGCAAAGGACAACACTATTGTATTGAAAACAGGCTTTTGTTTCTTCTTTGAATAAAGCAATCCCCAGACAATAAGCCCGATAAGCAAAACAAAGAAGACAACAGTCCCTGAATTAAACGGCATACCCATTGAATTGACGAAAAATATCTCAAATTTGCTTGCCGTCTTAATAATACCCGGTATGATGAAATACATAACTAATCCCACTATAACCACCGACAGCACACCTGCCCAAAACAATCCTTTCTTTGTTGTCTTGAATTTCTTGTAGTAATAGACATAAACTATTGCCGGAATGGTCAATAAGTTCAACAAATGTACGCCTATCGTTGTTCCTATCAAGAATGCTATCAATATCAACCAGCGAAGATTGTGCTTATCATCGGCTTGCGACTCCCACTTCAAGATAGCCCAAAAGGTTACCGCAGTAAAGAATGACGACATTGCATAAACCTCACCTTCAACAGCCGAATACCAAAACGTATCACTGAAAGCATAAGCTAAACTGCCTACAAGACCGCTACCAAAGATTGCTATCATCTGAGCCGTTGTCATTTGCTCACCTTTTTTTATGAATTTCCTTGCCAGCATAGTTATAGACCAGAAAAGGAACATAATAGTCAAGCCGCTGGAAATAGCACTCATTGCATTAACCGTGTATGCTATCTGAGTTTTATCCATAGCAAACATAGCGAAAATACGCCCTATTATTTGGAAAGTAGGTGCTCCGGGAGGGTGACCGACTTCTAATTTTGCGGTTGTGGCAATATATTCTCCGCAGTCCCACCATGATGCAGTCGGCTCAGCCGTCAGCAAAAACACAACGCTGGCTACGAGAAACACTCCCCAGCCAAGCAGCTTGTTAGTCAAATTGTACTTCTTCATTCTCTCAATAGGTTTGATAAAAACGCTGCAAAGGTAAATATTTTTTTTAGATTGCACAACTAATACCCGAATATTATTGTGATAGTTTGCCAATCCGCCCATCGCAAAAGCACTAAAATTATTTGAAATTAACCAATTATGAAAATATTTTTAGCAAAAGTAATATTGCTGCCCCAAATTATTTTTATTATTTGTACTTTTGCAAAACGAAATTAAACAACGAATAAAAACGAATAAGATTATGGCAGCACAATATCAAAAAACATCATCACAAATTACAGATTTAATGCAACAAAATGCCATTAAAAACTATCGCTTTTTAGGAATGCGAACTTGATGTTTTTATATCAATTTAATGTAACCTTATTGCAATAACGCAGTATATCAACTTATGGGGGTAATATAATATTTTATCCCCTTTTTTTGTTTTTTGCCAAAATTAAAGCGGCGTTTCAGCGTCACGAAACGACACTTTAGAAAATTAAAACAGCCTATCGTTCTGATGAAGTGGTGTTTGAACAAAATTAGTCTTTTTTTTGTGAAAATGGAGTGAAATTTCACAAAAATTAAGTGGAAAAATGGCTTTTTTAACCTTAATTTCGTTAAATTTTTAGTCAGATTTTGCTGTTTTTGATGAGTGTTTTGTGCAAATAAAGTGGGATAAAGATGTAATTATTTTGCCGATTTTGAAAGCAAAAATCTGCTATCGGACGAGCATAACAGTACCGTATTTCACCTGTTGGGCACTTGGATTGTCTATATTGCGATACAGGAGCTTCCAAGCATAAACTCCTTGTGGGCAAGGCTTTCCTTTGAAGTTGCCATCCCAACCTTCGTTCTGGTCATTGCTTGAATAAACGACCGCACCGTAACGATTATAAACCTCAAACGTTATTTCAAAGTGCTCAAATCCATAAGGCTTAAAGTAAGTGTTTGAGTTGGCATTCGGAGTGAAGGCATTGGGCACGAAGATATTCCCTTTGCCGTTGTCAAGTCTGACTTCCACCATCTGCCTGACCTCACCGCAAGGCGACAAAGCCGAAACATAGTACATTCCTTCTGCATTTACTTCAATCAAAGGGGTAGTCTGTCCGTTTGACCAAAGGTAATCGGAACACGAATCGCAGGTAGCGTCAAGCCAAATTGGAAATTCAGTAGCGTATTCCCTTTCATAAAGATATTGCATCGTTGGATTGATGAAATGAACATTGACATTGATGACCGAATCGCAACCTTTGACGCTCTGATATGTGAATTTGTAATCGCCACTTGAAGTAATGGTCGTCCCTTCCGCCACAACAGGCTCGTCAAAACAGCCAGTCAGACTATACGAAGATTCATATTTATCATTTACTTTGAGGTTTAAATGAACTGTACTGTCGCAGCCTGCCGCCGATTGAAGGTATTGATGATACAGACCTTCGTTTTGCTGGTAGAATCCGTTGTTTGAATATATTTCACCTGCACAAATATCGGCGTAAATTGTCGTATCATAAAGCTGATTGACCAAAAGATAAAGCGTAATCGTGCTATCGCAACCGCCAATGGTTTGAAACGTTTGGCTATATATTCCAGTTGTGTCTGCCCAAAAGCCGTTTTGATTGTATGTTTCGCCGTAGCAGAGAGTTGAATAAAGATTTGAGTCATAAGAAGGCTTCACTTCAAGGTACAAAGTGATTGTGCTGTCGCAGCCTTTTGTCGTTTGGAGATACTGATGATAAGTTCCGCTGGTCTGTACGTTGAAACCGTTGGCGTTATATGTCGTTCCAGCACAAATAGTGTCGTAAATCACGTAGTCATATATAGGATTTACCCTGAGGTCTAACAGAATTATGCTGTCGCAACCTTGCATATTGGTAAGCGTTAGCGTGTATTGTCCCGCTGAACTCTCATAAAAGCCGTCATCATCATAGACTTCATTAGCACAAATGAAGGCTACAATCTGCGTATAGTTTGAAGGACGCACACTTAAATAAAGAGTTACAATGCTATCGCAGCCGTCTGCCGTCTGTTTTGTAAGAGTGTATGTGCCGGTTGAGTCGGCGGTGAAGCCATTTTCAGAATATATTTCGCCATGACAAATTTCTGCTGTTATAAATGAGTCATATACGGGGGCAACTATCAGGTTAAGTGTTATTATGCTATCACATCCGTGAGTCGTTTGCAGAGTTCGGATGTATGTTCCGCTTGTGTCGGCGTTGAAACCGAAGTCTGAGTACGTTCCATCGCAGATTGAAGCCTCTATTGTCGTGTCATAAGACGGGAAAACCTGCACCTGCAACATCGTATCCCACACACAGCCAAAGGCATCTATTACACTGATGTTATAAGGGTAATATCCGTTGGCGTCAGTGGGGAAACCAATAGCTATTGTTGTATCGCTACTTTCTCCATTATCACCAATATATGAGCCAGTCCAGTGAACGCTATCAACAGGGACGCTATAACTCCAATCACCTGCTTGCAAACCGCTTGTCAAATTTAAATACCAGTAAAATACCCAGCCATTATCGAGCCCCAAATGGTCGCATATCCTCAATTTCCACTCACCATTGAGAGGGCAGCCAATCAAAGGAGAAAAACCATTTAGATTAGTAGTTGTATTTGCTACGCCTGTCTGATTGGGCGTTTGATAATAACCGCTATTGTTCACTGTATCTGTTGCAGGTAATGTTGTATAAGGGGTAATTTGCCTCAATACACCACGAGCATTTGTTAGGTATTGGTTTGAAAATCCATAAGTCCAGCCTATGCCATAAGGATTGACATTTGAGTCACAATGAGGGGAATTATCATAAGGATAGCTGTCAAGAGGAACTCCAAGATAAGTATTAACTCCTCCGGGATAATATTTTAAGAATACTTGCGAACCATTTGGGCAAATAATAGACATATCTAAATCTCCCAAATAAGAATGCTCCATGTTAATATAAATTGCAACTATATCGCTAACATCATCAACTATTTCATCAGGCGTAAAATTGCTAAATACAACAGGCGCTTCATAACAAGCAGTTGTTCCTTCACAATAAGGTCCATCAGGAATGAACACCCTATTTTGATTTATTTCAGTTACCGTACGCTCAAAGCCGCTTTGTTCTATCTGAATTGTACTTTGAGCAGCATAACCAATGCTTAAAAACAATGTATCTATATCACAGCTTTCTATTATGGATGATATATTCTTTATTGGATTTCCTGCTATTCTCACTCTAATATCTGGATTATTAGTGTTTGTGCAGTTCCCATTTGTGTTAGTAATTGTTAATGTTACATTATAGCCCATAACGCTTGTGTAGCGGTGGCTTACTCTCGGATTGCCATATTCGGTTATTGTTGTTCCATCTCCAAAATTCCAAGTGTAATTACATTGATTGGTAGGAAATAGTGTGCCATTTTGCTGTGTTGGTTTTGCAATCAGCGTTATGCTATCACCAAGACAAATATCTATATTTGAATAAGGGTGGAGCGTATAAGATGTATGATTAGTATTCCATAACGTATCAATTCCATATTCTACAGCTTTGACAATACTATCTCCACTTTCCAAGTGCTTAACAAAGAAAGCATCAAGAGCAGCAACGGGACGAACGCATTGGGCGCAAAGGTTACTGCCATAAACGCACAAAACAACTACTGTTAATAAAAGTAATCTTCTCATTTTCCGGGAATTTACGGCTGCAAATTTACAAAAAAATTTAATAACAACCAAATTAAATGGAGAAAAATCCTTTTTTTGTTCCATGCCAATCAACCCTCACTTCTCCATTTCTTTCTTTCATTTCATCCAAACGCCGTTTTAACTTAGCAGACCGCTGTTTCATTTTGCTGAAGTGGCGTTTAAAATTCGGTAGGTATATACCAAAAATTCGGTAGGTATATAGCAAACGAAAATTTGGTATATACCAAACGAGCAATAGGTATATACCTACCGAATTTTT
>JAISLH010000097.1 GCA_031260565.1 Bacteroidales bacterium | reverse complement strand
CCAATATGCGTTATATGCAGTACTTGGTGGAGTATTCTGTTGAGGATAATCACTGTAACAAGCAGCAAAGAAAGATGGATTATTCATATTGTACTGTGATGTTCCTACAAATGCTCCGTATTTGTCCTTTCCATAAGCTCTGTCATAACAAGAAGGATCACTTGTTGCATTGTTGCCATAAGGCAGCTTTGTATAATGCCACCCTTCGTTATCTTTATGCCTTACTATAACTTGTCCTCCTGTTGTTGCAGTAGCCAACATAGGAATATGACTAAATTCAAGTCTCGCGTACTTACCCGGTCCAATATAATAAACAGGCGACTTCAAAGTGTCGTCATTTGCTTGGTTAGGAATAAGCTGCCAAGACTTACCCTGAGTTGCGGTTGGGGAATGAACAGTAGTTGAAGGAGCTGTTTGCCCGCTTACAGTCCAGCCTCGTTCAGGGAGAACTCCGCTTTCAAAATCCATTGAGTCCCTCAAAAAGGTTTGAGTTTGTCCAAAAGACATAAATGCACTAAGCATTAAACAAATTGTCGATAGTAAAAATACTTTTTTCATATCAATTTTATTTTATTATTATCTTGTATTCAATCAATTAACTTAAAATCTAATTTACCATTTTTCTGCTAAATTGAGCGACAAATATACGATTAAATTTCCAATTATACGCTATTTCCGCTCAATTTTTTACATTAATAAACACTTTTTTTTGCCTTCCGGTAACATTTTTACATAAAAAACTTTTATATCACCACTCTATTTCGCTTAAAACAAGCTATTTAAGAGTAAAATATTTTATCCTATGCTTTAACTTAGAAAATCAAGGTATGGCGTTAGAATTTTATGTAAATGAAGTCAAATATTTTTTAACAAAAACAAATCATTTATTTATACAAAACACTCATTAAAGCAGTCGCTTTTAGCATATATTTTGCAAAAATTAAGAATAAAAATGACAAATTGGGAGGAGAGTAGCATGCTATACTCTTATGAAAAAATTAAACGCCGTAATAATTTCTTGAAACGCCACTTCAGCGTCACGAAACGCCGCTTTAGAAAATTATTATGGCGTTTCATTTTGATAGTGTAAAGAGCTTAAAAAATAAAAGCCCAATGGTTAAATGTCATCGGGCTTTTTTGTTATTTACTAACGGGTATTTCTTTACGGTGTAAGACTTATGACTCTTGGTATTGCTTACTCATATTAAAGTTCTTTGGATACTTTGCAACCTTATCCTTATAGAACGATTGTATCTCAGCTAAGTCTGCTTCATAGTTTCCAGTTGGATAAAAAGGTATGCCGACACCGCCAAGTTTCTTTTCATAGTCAAGCCAGCAAAGTTGAATAGGAACATTGGCTTTATGGGCTATTTCGTAAAAACCCTTCTTCCAATGCTTGGTATATTTGCGAGTACCTTCGGGAGTGATGACAATAGAATACTTGTCGTTTTGTTGCAAGTTTTTGACGCAGGTATCTATCAGATTGGACTTGCTTCCCCTCTCAACAGGTATGCCTCCAAAGGCTTTAAGTATATAACCGAAAGGAAAGACAAACATCTCCTTTTTGATAATAAACTTTGCATTGACGCCAAGTATCCAAAAGACGCAACGACCCCACACAAAATCCCAATTAGAGGTATGTGGGGCTGCTATTATTACACAATTCTTCACCGAAGGAGTAACTTCGCCTGTCATTCTCCAACCAAAAAGAGCCATAATAAAGCCCGCTATCCATTTCATTAGTGCTTGGAATTAGTCAAAGCGTATGTGTCTTGTGCTATCACAAGCTCTTCATCTGTGGTTACGGAAAGGATTTTAACTCTTGAATTAGGTGTTGAGATTATGCCGTCCTTACCTGCCATTGCTCCGTTTTGAACCTTGTCTATTTCAGCTCCCATAAATTCTAAGCCGTTGCAGATAGCCTCTCTTTGCAGGACAGCATTCTCGCCAATACCACCTGTAAAGAGGATAATATCTACCCCACCCATTGCAGCAGCATAAGCTCCGATGTACTTCTTAACGCGATAGGCAAACATATCAAAGGCATAAGTCTCTCTTTCTTTGCCTTCCTGTTTTCCTGCTATAATGTCTCTCATATCAACAGAGCCACCGGTGATTGCTCCAAGCCCGCATTTCTTGTTTATGAAGCTGTTCATCTGCTCGGTAGTCATATTCTCTTTTTCCGCAATGTAAAGAAGCACTCCCAAGTCTAAATCTCCGCAACGAGAACCCATAATCAAGCCTTCAACAGGAGTGAAACCCATAGACGTATCAACGCTTTTACCATTCTTAACGGCACAAACCGAAGCTCCTGAACCAAGATGACAGCTTATTATTTTTGAATTGTTGATGTCTAACCCAGCCATCTTAGCTGCTTTTGGGGCAACGAAGCGGTGAGACGTGCCATGAAAACCATAGCGTCTTATCTTATCGGAAAGATAATATTCATAAGGTATCGCATACAGGTAAGCCTCTGCAGGCATTGTCTGATGAAATGAAGTATCAAAGACTGCTATCTGAGGCACGTCAGGTAAAAGTGCTTCCATAGCCTCAATGCCCCCAAGGTTTGCAGGGTTGTGCAAAGGGGCTAAGGCAAACAGCTCTCTTATTTGAGCCTTTTCCTTTTCGCCTACAATAACCGATTGTTTGAAAACCTCTCCGCCGTGAGCCACTCTATGACCGCAAGCGTCTATCTCTTTCAAGGAAGATATGACCCCCATTTCTGGGCAAATCAAAGCTTGTAATATCCAGTTGATACCTTCTTTATGGTCAGGAATAGGAAATTGTGAATAAAACTTTTCTTTGCCTGTTGGTCTGTGAGTGAATTCTCCCATCTCTAAACCTATTCTTTCCAATAAGCCTTTTGCCAAAACCTTTGTTTGCTCTGTCATTTCTATCAACTGATATTTGATAGAAGACGAGCCACAATTCAAAACTAATATTTTCATCTTTATGTTATTAAATCAATGTTGCTAATTTCTCTACCAAGTCACAGACACGATTGGAATAACCATTCTCATTATCGTACCAAGACACCACCTTAACCATATTGCCCATTAGAACCATAGTCAGCTTTGAGTCAAAGATAGAAGAGTATGGGTTTCCAATAATATCACAGCTTACAATAGGGTCTTCAACGTATTCCAAAATGCCTTTTAAGTATGTCTCCGAAGCCTCTTTCATTGCCGCATTTATCTCTTCCTTTGTAACCTCTCTTGCTAACTCAGCAGTCAAATCCACAACCGAACCATCAGGAGTAGGTACTCGCATAGACATTCCGTCTAACTTACCTTTCAGTTCAGGAATTACCAAACCGACAGCCTTTGCCGCTCCTGTAGAGGTAGGGATTATTGAAACGGCAGCCGCTCTTGCACGGCGAAGGTCTTTATGTGGCAAATCCAAAATCTGCTGGTCATTGGTGTAAGAATGAACTGTATTCATAAGACCACGCTTTACACCAAACTTATCATTCAACACCTTTACAATAGGTGCTAAGCAGTTTGTAGTGCAGGAAGCGTTAGAGACATAAATCGTATCCTTTGTCAATACATCCTGATTAACTCCCAAAACAACGGTAGCATCAACATCCTCCGCCTTGTCAGCAGGCACTGTGAGGATAACCTTCTTAGCCCCAGCCTTGATATGCTTGGACATCTTGTCTTTTGAGCGGAAGATACCTGTAGATTCAACCACAATATCAACACCAAGCTCTTTCCAAGGCAAGTTTTCAGGGTCGCGTTCGGCATAAACCTTTATCCGCTTACCATTAACAACCAAGAACTCCCCGTCAGCCTCAACGCTTCCGTCAAAACGACCATGTACCGAGTCATATTTTAACAAATGAGCAAGGGTTTTTGCATCTGTCAAATCGTTGATGGCAACTACTTCAACGTTATTTTTTTTCTGAATGTTGCGAAAGGTAACTCGTCCTATCCTTCCGAAACCATTTATTGCTATTTTTACCATATACAATGTGTTTATAAAATTAAAAACTAATAATTTGAGCGTGCAAAATTAGTAATTATTTCATTATCCTGCAAATTTCCTGACAAATAGATTGCAAACCACCTTTCGTTTCTGTATTTTCAACAATAAGTATAGCCTTCTACCCTTTCACTTTTCCCAAACGTTGTTTTAATTTTATAAGACAGCGTTTTAATTTCTTGAAGCGGCGTTTCATTTTATTTTGATGTACATCTTATTTTATTTTGATGTACGTCTTATTTATTTTTGATGTACATCTAACAAAAATGAAATGCTGTTTCGTCAAATTATTATGGCGTTTGGGGGAAATGTAACGGCGTTTTAGTGTGTTGAAGTGAAATTTAGCAGCATTTATTTGAGAGAAAGGATTAAAAATGCTACTTTTGCAAACTGAAAAACGACATAAAAGTTAAAATAAAATGAGAATTAAAACTATTGTAATCCTGTCTCTATCCGCTGTTCTGGCTATTGGTTGCGGCAAAAAGAAAGAAGATAAAAACGAAAGCAAACTTAAACCTACCGGAGTGAAGAGTGAATACACCCTTGCCCAACAACCTACTCTTATAGAGGGATTTACTTTGAACGGAATGCGAATTAACGACACTACGAATAACTTACAAGTCATCCTTTTCCCATTACAGCCCACCAAAACAGATATTAAAATCTCTACAAAGCCTGCCAATCAGGTTATTACGAAGATTATGAAGAACGTTGTGGCGAAAACCAAAAACGAACCAAGGAACGGAAAGGATAAAAACTTCCTCTACATTCAGGTTGTATCTTTCTCGCAGGATAAGGATACGTTAAAATGTTCGTTTTTGGTGAAAGAAAAGTTAGTTTCTTCCAAAGATACGCTGTCTTACAGCGATTCAATCAGCTATTTGAAGGAATAATTGTGAGCAAAAAGCGAAAGAAAAGAGCCGTCCTTTGGTCTGCCATATCAATAGTGGTGCTTGCCGTTGGATATATAGTATATGGTTACGGTATAGACTACTATCGGACGTATTATGCCTGTGCCGGTGTGAGGATAAACTACTATGATTACCCTGTTCAGGGGATTGATGTTGCTTCTCATCAGGGAAAAATCAACTGGAAGGCAGTTGCCGACTCAGATATTAGGTTTGCATTCATCAAAGCCACCGAAGGAACAGATTTCGCCGACACCTCCTTCACCCGAAACCAGAAAGAAGCCAAAGCAAACGGTATCCAAGTGGGAGCTTATCACTTCTTCCGTTTTAATAAAGACGGCAAACCGCAAGCAGAATGCTTCATCCGCAATGTAAAGCCCGAACAAATGGATTTACCTCCCATTGTTGATATAGAATTGTCCTACGGGAATATTTTTTCGTCCTTTAATAAGGAGAAAATCCGAAGCGAAATTTTCAATTATCTCCGTCTTGTTGAAAAATACTACCACCTGAAGCCAATAATATACACCAACGGCAAAACATGGCAGGAGTTTATCAGCAGCAACTTTGAGGATTATGATTTATGGATTTGCAAACTTTGCAGCGAACCCCAGCTAAAGAAATGGACATTCTGGCAATATAATCACAAAGGCAATGTTGCTGGCATAAATGGAGAGGTAGATTTAAATACTTTTAACGGAAGTTACGACCAGTTCGTAGATTATGTATCAAAAAACAGGAATGAAAATAAAGATACTCTCAATAGATGACGCCCAGAGCGTATTAGCCGACAATTTAATCAAGGCTGGATTTGATTTTGTCCTAAAACCCGACTACCAGAGGGAGGATTTGCTACGGGAAATAGCCACTTACCAATGTCTTATCGTCAGAAGTAAGATTTTAATAGACAGAGAAATTATAGATAAAGCCACCAACCTGCAAGTTATAGCCAGAATCGGAGCAGGAATGGACGCCATTGACGTAGATTATGCCGAAAAAAAGGGTATAACCTGCCTCAATTCTCCGGAAGGTAACCGAGATGCTGTCGGAGAACACACTCTGGGGCTGCTTTTGTGCCTGTTTGACAGGATAAACAGGGCAGATTGCGAAGTGAAGTCGGGACTATGGCGGCGGGAAGCCAATCGCGGTTTGGAAATAAAGGGAAAAACCATAGGAATAATCGGATATGGTAATATGGGGAAGGCATTTGCTCAGCGTTTGCAGGGATTTGAATGCGAAATAATGGCGTTTGACAAGTACAAAACGGGCTTTGGTGATGGCTTTGTGAAGGAAGTTTCATTGCAGACCCTGTTTGATGAAGCTGACGTCCTGTCTTTGCACGTTCCCCTGACGGAAGAAACTCATTTTATGGTGGATGATGAATTTATAGAGCGGTTTGGCAAGCCGTTTTTCCTGCTAAACACATCACGGGGTAAGGTCTTAAAGACAGCAGCTCTGATTAACGGCTTACAAAACGGCAGGATATTGGGAGCAGGTCTTGATGTCCTTGAATTTGAAGCCTTCTCAAGCGAAATTTCCGACCTCTGTTCAGCACCAGCCGAACTCAAAACGTTATTTTCTGCCGACAACGTGGTCTTAACCCCCCACATCGCAGGCTGGAGTGCCGAGTCCGCATACAAACTCGCCGATATTTTATCGCAAAAAGTCATTAAATTTTTCGCAGCCGCCGACTAAATTTTCTTAGCTGCCGTCTTTGGCATACAAAAAGCAAGTATAATTTGATTTATCCTTGCTTTTTTTGTGCTTAAACGGGACTTAGTAAAATTTACTACGGGACTAAATAAATTTACTACGGGAATAAAATAATTTACTACGGGACTAAATAAAATTATTACGGGACTAAAATAATTTATTACGGGAGTAAATAAATTTATAATGGGAATAGATAAAATTATAATGGGAATAAAATAATTTATAATGGGAGTAAATTATTTTATAATGGGACTAAATAAAATTATAATGGGAGTTTTTGGGGAAATGGTAGTACCTGAATGTAGTTTTGTGCCTCAAAAGTGAAAAAAGAACCCTTTTTTAATCTGATTTTGTGCCACTTTTAATAAAAATTTAGTAATTTTGCGGCGTATTTAATCCTGTTAAAATGAAAAAATATCTTATTATTTCCCTGATTTGTGCCTCTATTTTTAATTTTGGAAGGGCACAGCAAACATTTAGTTTTGACTTTTCTTCGCTAAAAAGCGACACGATTGACGTTGGTGGCGATAAATTTTTGCTTCTGAGCGACAAAACGCTGCCTTATCAGACCGAAATCAGCGGAAGACCCCTCATTCCGTGCTTTAATCAGCTTATAACTCTGCCTTTGAGCGACAAAGTGAGCGTTGAGTACCGAGTTTCTGACGCCGAGAGCGTGGAATTGACAAACGGCTTGCGACTTTATCCAAAACAGCCCGATTTAATGAAGAACGAGCTGCCGCAAGATTTCGTTTTAGACCATCAATATTACGATTTTGGGGTAGGAAATGACACGGCGGCGGTGAGAATTATTGATTTGGGGGTATCAAAAAATAAACGGGTGCTTCTTCTGCAAGTTTTGCCGGCGGCTTATCTTCCTTTGGAGAATGTTTTGATTCGTTATGGGGCGGTAAATGTTGAGATTGTTGTTGAAAGTTCGGATGTAGTAGAGAAATCGTTGGCAACAAATGCTAAACCGAGAAAAATGATAGTAGTTTCGCCGGAGATGTTCCGCCAAAATTTGCAGCCCTTTGTTCAATGGAAAAAGCAGGAAGGGATAAATGTGATGGAGGTTTATCCTGATGATGTTTCGGGTGGCTGGACTGCAAACTCAATAAGGCAACATTTGCAAACGCTATGGGATAATCAAACGGAGAGTGAGCCTTTTGCTGATTTCTTACTTCTTTGTGGTGATGTTGCCCAACTACCTGCCTTTAATGGAACGACAGATACCCATGTTACCGACTTGTATTATGCAGATTATACGGCAGACGGCATTCCCGATGTACTATATGGACGTTTTTCGGCTCAAACTTCGGCACAGATGAATGCTATTGTTGAAAAGACTGTTGCTTATGAGAAATTTGAGCTGAGTGATACTTCATATCTGAATGACGTTCTTCTGGTAGCAGGTCAGGAGACGGCAAACTATGCAATCCTTGATGCCAACGGGCAGTTAAATTATGCAAAGATGTATTTGTCAAACTTGGATACGGCTATTTATTACAATGTTTTGCCCAACGACAGTCTGCTTTCTGGGGCAAATAACTTTAATGCAATCTTAGCAAGGCTCAATGCAGGGAATTCTTTTGTCAATTATACGGCTCATTGCAGCAGTTCTGGCTGGTATGATCCTTCAATAAGTTCCTCTAATATAAACTCAATGCCTCAAAATGATAAAGTAGGTTTCTATATCAATAATTGCTGCGTGTCAGGTAAGTTTGACGAAAGCCAGTGTTTTGCCGAAGCCTTGCTGAGAGCTCCCAACAAAGGAGCGATAGGAGTAATCAGTGCGTCAAATAATACTTACTGGGCTGGTGATTGGATATTTGCTGTCGGCAACCAAGCGGAGGTTTTCTATCCTCCTTATGATAGTTTGTCGTTAGGAATGTACGATAGAATGTTTCATACTCACGGAGAGTTGAGGGAAGAATATGCGATGACGCAGGCAGAAATTATGCAAGCAGGAAACCTTTCTGTTACTTTAGCTCAAAAGAGCTATGCTTTGTATTACAGAGAGATTTATCATCTGTTTGGAGACCCTTCTTTGATACCATATATTGGTATGCCACAACGGCAGAATGTTGATTTGCCTGCTCTTCTACCAACAGGAACATCTGATTTTAGTACCACCGTTGCCCCATATTCTTATGTTGCTTTGAGCATTGGTGATAGCCTTTTGGCAGCTCATCGTGCCGACTCTGCTGGCTATGTTAATTTTACCTTTGACCCTATTGCCGCAGATTGCTATCTGAGAGTTGTTGTTACCAATCTGTCATATTGCCCATTGATAGATTCAATTCCTATTCAGACTTTGAATGAACCTTATTTAGCTTTGACAAATCTAACTTTTCTTAACGAAGCCAATCAACAAACAACAGAATTTTTAGCAGACAGTTCTTATTCTTTATCTTTTGATTTGCAAAACTATGGTCTGCAAACGGCAAACAATGTAAGACTTTTGCTGCATGCTAACGATGGTTTTACTCCTTTGGAAGGTGAATATAACGCAGGCAATATCAATTATCAGCAGACAATAGCAATGAATGATGTTCTTAAATTTAAACTCAATTCTGCTCTACCAAACAATTATATGGTTAAAATGCCTGTTGAAATCTTTGCAACAAACTTTCATGCTTACGACACCTTAAATATAAATATTTCTTCCCCTGATTTGGATATAAAAAACTTGGTTGTGGCTGCTACAAACGACAATCCATATATTTCCTTTGAAGTTATAAATAAGGGGAAAGCTACTTCGGTAGAAGGGAATGTGCGTATATCCAATTTGAATCAAATTGCAACCTTAATAGATGCGGACACACAACCTCTAAACACTCTTTTACCAAACCAAAGTCAGCATTTCACCTTTCAAATAGCACTCTCACCACAGGCAAATGATACTTCAGCTTTGTCATTCAAACTTGCGGCAACGGCTTATCCTTATCAGATAACAAAGAATTTTTCGGATATTTTGCTTGGAGGAAATATTGAGGATTTTGAAACAAAGGATTTCTCTCGTTATCCTTGGCAACAAGTCAATAAGGCTTGGATTATAGACACAGTAACAAAATATCAAGGCTCTGCTTCCGCACGTTCGGGACATATAACCAATGACCAAATATCATCTTTGAAACTTTCCGCAACAGCAATTGGTGCAGACAGCATATCGTTCTTTGTGAAAGTTTCTACGGAGGCCAGTTACGACAAACTGCATTTTTATATTGACAATGTTGAGAAGTTAGTTCTTGACGGAGAACACAACTGGCAGCGTTATAGTTTTGCAGTTTCGGAGGGCGTTCATAACTACCAGTGGAGTTATGTAAAAGATTATTCTGTTAATGGTGGCTCTGACGCTGTTTGGATAGACAATGTAAAAATCCCTACTATGGCTTCCGTTTCATCACTTCAAAATGTAGAATCAGCAAATAGAATAAAGATGTATCCAAATCCTGCTTTTGATAAACTGACCCTTGATAATGTTTCACCAAAATCAAGTATTGTAATCATAGACCTGTTGGGCAAAGTGCATTATAGTAGGTTTGAGACAAATGAAGGTGCGATTACCATAGATTTAAGTCAAATTCCGAAAGGGCAATATATGGTTTGCATACGTTCGGCGGACAATTTAACAACTCAGAAACTCATCATAGCAAGATAAGCGTGATACAAGACACGATACCAAAGGCTAAAGAAGTAACTGATTTCAGGACTTATTGCATTCAAACGCTCAATGAATCCTTTCCAAATCTCGAAGAGAAGCCTACAATGTTTCAATTACGAGAAGCAAAGCCTTTATCGGTCAATCCTAAAACTCTTACCAAGCAGGAGAATGTCGGTTGGTCTTTTGCTATTTTTATCTTCATTTTTTTAATCTTCGGCTTGCTGTTTCGTACAAAGGCAAATGGTTTTATTACAATGATAAGAAGTTGCTTTAACGTCAAAGTGTTTGAAGCCCTGCTAAAGGATGGGAAGTTGATAAATAAAGTTTTAATTTTTCCTATCTTTCTGTTGTACGTCTGTCTTGTAGGTTTGATGAGTGAAAAAGCAATAAGTTTTTTTGGAGTTGATATGGGAATATCTCCCTTTAAGGTATTGCTGCTTGCAATGGGGGCTGTAGTTGTATTTTCGTTGGCAAAGTTAATTTTAATTAAGTTTTTAGGCTTATTATTCAGTAACAAAAAGAATGTTTCGCTTTACATCTCTAACCAAATTGTCTTTTTTGCATTAGATATTCTACTATTGATTTTTCCTGTTTTTTGCAGTTTTTTTCTCAATTTAGCTCTTGTAGAGGGCATACTTTATTTATCTCTTGTAATGTTCGCTTTACTAAGTATAATAAGGGCTTCCAGAGGGTTCTTCTTATTACTTAAAACAGCAAATTCTTTCAATTTGTATTTATTTTTGTACCTTTGCATCGTCGAAATAGTACCTTTATTGATAGCGGCAAAGATATTATTTGCGAATATTTAGACTACAAAAAGATAATTTTTATGGAAAAGAAAGAAGTAAAAAGCATTCTGATTTCTCAACCCGCACCTGCGGATTTGGAAAAATCACAATATAAAATTTTAATAGATAAATATGGTGTCCAGCTCACTTTTGAGAAGTTTTTCAATGTGGTTGGTATCCCTAATAAGGAGTTTCGTACTAAGAGAATTTCAATTCTGGATTACACTGCCGTTATTCTGACGAGCAAACTTGCGGTTGATAATTATTTTCGTATGGCTAAGGAATTGCGGTTAAAGATTCCTGAAACTATGAAGTATTTTTGTGTTACCGAAACCGTTGCTAACTATCTGCAAAACTACATTCAATACCGCAAACGTAAGATATTTTTTGGCAAAGTCTCATTCAAGGAACTTATGGACATCATTAGTCGCCACAAAGAGGAGAAATATATCTTCCCTTGTGCCGAAGATGCTACGATAGACAACTTTCAAATGCTTGAGAAGGCTAAAGTAATCTTCAAAAAGGCGGTTATGTATCGCTCCGAGCCGAAAGACTTGAAGAATATTGACATTTCCAAATTTGATATGGTTGCTGTCTTCACTCCTATAGGGGCAAAGAGTTTTGTAAAAAGCTTTCCGTCTATCAAGGATAAAGATATAGTTTTCGCAGCCTTTGGAGCAACAACCCAGAAAGCCTTAAAGAATGCCAGAATGAAGGTTTTAGTACCTGCTCCTTCTACAAAATGCCCATCATTGGTTATGGCAATAGAAAGTTATTTATCCTTAAAGCCTTCTGACTTTACTAAATATGTTGAAGACTTAGAGGCAGAAGCCATTGCCATTGCAGCCCGTAAGCGAGAGGAAGCTCTAAAAGCCGCAGCTAAAGCAAAACGTGATATAGCAAGAGCAAAAGCAGCACAAAAAGCTAAGGAGGAACAGCAAGCCAAAGCAAAGGATGCCTAAACTACCAAAAAGCGAGAGACTATCAAGACAAAAAATTATTGATTCCCTGTTTTCAAAGGGAGATAAGTTTCTAATCTATCCTTTCAGTGTCCGTTTTATTATTTGCGAAGATGAAATGCAAGGAGCAGATGTTGTCTTCGTTGTCCCCAAACGTTTTATCAAAAAAGCAGTTGCAAGAAATCACATCAAGAGACTTCTTCGCGAAACATACCGACTTCAGAAAGACGAGTTCTTATCAGTCTTAAATTTCACCAATCAACGACTCCACATATCCATATCTCTTGTTACCACACAGGACTTTTCTTTTGCTCAAATGCAGGACTATATGAGTAAAATGCTTTCAAAATTGCAAACACAGCTACGCCCAAATGAAATGGTTACGTCTGACTTATAGAGCCTTAAATAAAATAACCTCTTCCCTCTTTTTGCTCTTGATAAAGTTTTATCAAATGGCAATTTCGCCACATTTGCCAAACGCCTGTCGCTTTACACCTACATGCTCACAATACGCCGTTGAGGCAATACAGAAATATGGAGCATTCAAAGGAGGGTGGCTTGCATTTCGGCGTATCTGTCGTTGCCACCCATGGGGTAAAAGCGGCTACGACCCAGTCCCTTAAAAAATAATCACAAATTCTATTTCATAATCACAAAGCGACATTTTCCTTAAACGAAGATATTGCTTCGTTTTCACCAAACGCCGCTTTAATTTTCTAAAGCGGCGTTTCGTGACGCTAAAGTGGCGTTTCAAGAAATTTAAACGCCACTTCGTGAAATCAAGGCAGAGATTGGAGAAGATAAAACAAAAAATTGCTTTGGCGTAATGAGATAATAAACTCAATATTATTTTGTTTTAATAAATTTTTCTTACCTTTGCAGTTCATTTATTCATTATAATATTATAATTGTTATGTGTGGGATAGTAGGATATATTGGAAATAGAGAAGCATATCCAATTTTGATAAAAGGGCTTCATCGTTTGGAATACAGGGGTTACGACAGTGCCGGGATAGCTCTCATAGACAGCGAATCAAATCTTCATGTCTATAAGACAAAGGGAAAGGTAGCTAATCTGGAACAATACTGTAAAGATAAGAATATAAGCGGTACTATCGGCATTGCTCACACTCGTTGGGCTACTCACGGAGAACCGAACGATGTTAATGCACATCCTCATTATTCTCAAAGCGAAAATCTTGCTCTTATCCACAATGGCATTATTGAAAACTACTTGCCGTTGAGGCAGATGTTAGAGAAAAATGGCTTTACGTTCGTTAGCCAAACCGATACTGAAGTTTTGGTGCAATTTATTGAATATGTAAGAAGCAAAAGCCAATGCTCACTTTATGAAGCCGTGCATCAAGCCCTGTCACAGGTTGTTGGGGCGTATGCTATTGGTGTTTTGGAAAAAGGAAATGCAGATGTGTTGGTGGCAGCTCGCAAAGGAAGCCCGTTGATTGTCGGAGTAGGTGAGCAGGAGTACTTTCTGGGGTCAGATGCCTCACCAATAGTGGAATATACCAAGAATGTAATTTATCTTGGTGAAGAAGAAATAGTAGAAATCAAACGAGGGTCAAGTGATATTCTTATAAAAAACCTGTCAAACGTAAAGTTGAAGCCACAAATTCAGAAAATACAAATGGATTTGAGCGAAATAGAAAAAGGAGGCTTTGAGCACTTTATGTTAAAGGAGATTTTTGAGCAGCCAAAGAGTCTGGAGATGTGTATGAATGGACGTGTGCAGACCGAAATGCAAGAAATCATCCTCAGCGGCATAAGAGACAATATAGCAAAGTTTCGTAACGCTCGCCGCATACTTATAACTGCTTGCGGCACATCTTGGCACGCTGCTCTAATTGGGAAATACCTTATAGAATACTATTGTAAGATACCGGTGGAGGTAGAAGTTGCTTCGGAATTTCGCTATCGCAACCCAGTAGTGTTTGAAGATGACGTTCTAATTGCAATATCCCAATCAGGGGAAACCGCTGACACTCTCGCAGCTATTGAGTTGGCTAAGGCAAATGGAGCATTTATTTATGGGATATGTAATGCTGTCGGCTCGTCTGTTGCCCGTCTCACTCACAGCGGAACATATACGCACGCAGGACCTGAAATAGGCGTTGCCTCAACAAAGGCATTCACCACTCAAGTGGCAGTGCTGACGATGATAACCTTATTGCTGGGAAAAGAATTGGGGACTATTGACGACTCAACTTACAAACATTTAGTTACAAGTCTGTCTGAGGTCAGTAAAAAGATAGAAAAAATATTGTCAAAGGCTGATAAGATAGAGCAAATATCCAAAGTATTTACCTACGCCCGTAATTTTATGTACTTAGGTCGCGGGTATAATTATCCGGTTGCTTTAGAGGGTGCGCTGAAACTAAAAGAAATTTCATATATTCACGCCGAAGGCTATCCTGCTGCTGAGATGAAGCACGGTCCTATTGCCTTAGTGGATGAGGAAATGCCGATTGTGGTCGTTGCTCCGAAGTTTAAGATATACGATAAGATTGTTTCAAATATAGAAGAGCTTAAAGCACGCAAAGGAAAGATTATTGCAATAGTAACCGAAGGCGACACCAACATTGCAAACATTGCAGACTATGTGATAGAAATCCCTTCCACCGAAGAATGTCTTTCTCCCCTTCTGACCGTTATTCCTTTGCAGCTGCTATCTTATTACATTGCTACGGCAAAAGGGCGGAATGTTGATCAGCCTCGCAACTTGGCTAAGTCCGTAACGGTAGAATAGCCTCACGAATTATGACTTTATTTGTCCGCAACCTCGTTTCAATTATAGGAGGTGTTGCAAAAGGAGAAGCAGATTTTGAAATCAAGACGCTATTGTTTGATTCCAGAAGGCTGAATGTTGCTCAAGGCACGCTTTTTTTTGCAATTACTACTCCAAACAATGACGGCAGGAAATTTATTGCCGATTTGTACGCAAGAGGTGTTCGTTGCTTTGTGCTGCAAGAGCCATTTGACACAACAGGTTTTGATTTGGCTACCTTCATCTTTGTTCCCAACACCATAAGAGCCCTACAAGACATTGCCAAAGCAAAACGTAACAGCCTCAAACAAACACCTGTCGCAGCCATTACAGGTTCTAACGGCAAGACTGTAGTCAAAGACTGGATTGTTCAGCTCATTGGTGAGGACAAAAACCTGTGTTACACTCCCAAAAGCTACAATTCGCAGATTGGAGTACCAATTTCGGTATGGAATATGAGTAAAGACAACGATCTTTGTATCTTTGAGGTCGGTATTTCAAAGATTGGCGAAATGGAAGCTTTGGAACAAATTATCCAACCCTCAATCGGCATTCTCACAACGCTAACTGACGCCCACCAAGCAAACTTTCCGTCAATGGAAAGCAAGTTAGAGCAGAAGTTAAAGCTCTTTTCACATTGCCAAAGTCTTATTTTGTGCAGTGATCTCTTTGATTTGGATTTCATAAAGCAACATCTGCCGAACGTAAATCTTATTTTGTGGAGTCAAAGCGATGAATTATCAAAACAAATAGCCAAACTGCTACCCTTTAACGACAAATCAAGTGTCCAAAACGCCATAAACGCCTATCATTTCGCCAAGTTAGCAGGTATAAACGAACAAAATCTACAACAAAGGCTTAAAACACTTCGTCCGTTGCAGCAAAGATTAGAAGTGAAGTCGGCAATCGGCGGCTCAATCCTTATAGATGACACGTACAGTTCTGATTTTATGTCGTTAGAGATTGCACTTGACTTTCTGAATCAGCAAAGTAAATCACTCACTCCCATAGTCATTTTATCAGAAATAGAACAGAGCAGCCTGAATGAAGAAGATATTGTGATAAAAATAGATTCTATGCTTGCTAATAAGCATATTACCAAACTATATGCAATAGGGAAATCGTTCGTTTCTCATTCCAACTTGCTGAATGTTGAAAATGAAACGTTTGATGACGTAAATGATTTCATAACCCGCTGCAATATCAAATCCTTTTCTCAAAAGGCAATATTGATTAAAGGTAGCAGGGCAACGGCTCTTGAACGTATTAGCCGCTTTCTTGAAGAGAAGACGCTGGAAACTCGTTTGGAGATAAATCTTTCGGCACTTACCGACAACGTTCGTTATTTCCGCAGTCTGCTTTGTCCAAAAACCAAACTGATGGCAATGGTTAAGGCACAGTCTTATGGAGTTGGTGGCTGGGAGGTGGCATCTGCTTTGACAAATGCCTCAATCGTTGATTATCTTTCGGTGGCTTATTGTGATGAAGGAGTGGAGCTGCGTAACAAAGGCATTAACCTCCCAATTATGGTCAATAACCCGCAGCCTGAATCGTTAGAACGCCTCATCAATTTCAATTTAGAGCCTGAGGTTTATTCCATTCATCTGCTCAAAACGATAATTCAGTTAGCTGAAAAGCCACTTGACATTCACTTAAAACTTGATACAGGAATGCATCGTCTTGGTTTGGAGCGTCAGGATTTAGAAACAGCGATACAACTCATCAAATCAAGCGAATATATCAAGATAAAATCAATATTTTCTCACTTGTTTGGAGCGGACAATCCTTCACTTGACGCCTTAACTCTTAACCAGATTGCGGTCTTTGAGCAAAACAGCAAGATCATTGAAGACAATTTTGATTACAAAATAATGAAACATCTTGCCAATTCAGCGGGTCTTGTTCGTTTTCCGCAGGCTCATTACGATATGGTGCGACTTGGCATTGGTATGTATGGCATTGGCACAGACAATCAGACGAATCAACACCTCAAACGGACACATAAGCTTTCTACAACGCTCACTCAGATTCGCAAAATAAAGAAAGGAGACGGCGTTGGCTACAATCACAACTTTATTGCTAAGGAGGACATGCTTGTAGGCGTCATTCCAATAGGTTATGCAGACGGATTGAGTCGCCGATTAGGTAATTCACGCTTCCAAGTCTTGATAAACGGCTGCCAATGTGAGATTTTGGGCAACGTATGTATGGATATGGCAATGGTAAATCTCAATTCAGTACAAGCAACGGAAGGAACAGAGGTCGTAATCTTCGCTCCAGACTATCCTGTTGAGCAAATGGCTGATGCAATGGAGACTATACCTTATGAAGTCTTCACTTCAATTTCGCAAAGGGTCAAAAGAATTTACTATTACGAGTAATCAATCCACCTAGCTTTTAGTTCATTTTTCTGTTTCATTCATTTGTTTTGCTAATTAAGTATTTCGTGCAAAACATTATGTGATAGTATTTTTCTGCCAGCTGTTATATGAAGTTCGTAAAAGCTAATCAAGGTGGAGAGAATGGCATTGCGTTCTATTTTTGTTGGGGTTGGTGTCGTTGAATTGAGAAATGCGGCAATTTCATTATCTTTTTCCCAATCGTAATTGATTAGATTAAAGCCAAGAATATCCGCAAAATCTATCATAAAATGAAGATGAAACTCCGCCAAGAGGGAGTTGTCGGCGGCATTAAGGGATTTTATTGTGTCAGAAAGAAAATCAAACATCGTCTGGTCAGATGTCTCTCCACTTATACTATGACTGATAACTTCGGTGAGAAACATAGTCAAAGTAGATTTAACAATGTTGAGCCGCAAGAAGGACAGGTCTTCAATAATCGTTGCAGTCTTTAAGACCTGAAGGGATTGCCGTTGATTGCTATAAACTTCAGCTTCTATGAGTTGAAGAGGTTGAAAAAGGGACGCTGATAACGATGTTTTGCTCTTGCGGACGCCCTTGATGATGTAGCCTTTTAAGCCAAATTCTTTAGTGTAAAGTTTCGTTATAAGGCTCGTTTCGTTGTAGGCAAAGGCATTAAGAACAATGGCTTTTGTGGTTTGAAGCATTTATCTGATAATTAAAATCTTGCCAACAGCGTTTTCTGCCCCTTCTTTTGCCGAACCGAAAATCAGATAAACACCACTGCTTACCTTTTCCTTCTTCATATTGCATCCGTCCCAGATAGCCTGTCCTCCGATAGATTTCAAATGAGCCACAATGTTACCCGACACATCTGTAATCTTCACATCACTATCGGTAACAAAGCCTCTGATTGCTATATCCCCCGTATAGTCAGGGCGAACAGGATTGGGAAAAGCCGTAAGAGACCCTGCTTCCTCTGCACCCTTAGTTGATTCTGCCTTATATGACACAATGCCATGATCGGTGGCTATAAAGACTTCACCAGTCAATGGATTCTGAGCCATAGAGGATACATTATTGGATAGAAGCGGGCTATTCTCAGCCGTAAAGTGCAATAGCTCCTGACTACCATTTGGAGAATAAACATAGATTCCATTTCGTTCAGTGCCTATCCATTTTCTATTTGCACCATCTATCATTATACATTTGATATTCTCAAAGTTGAGTAAATATTGTAACACTCCGTTGTCATCATAAACTATATTGTTACACTCAATAGTTGCGTCCTGTCCTATATTGGTTGTGAAGGCATCGGCAAGTGAATAAATAACCTTAATCCCTTTCTCCGTTCCAAGCCATATTTCACCATCCAAGTCCTGCACAGCAAAATTTATATGTGATGTTTTGTCCTTTGCTCCGTTGTTTGGGTCAATGTAAAGTTTTCGTCCTTCATTATCCAAAAGTACAAGTTTAGTTCCTATTGTCCAAAGAAGTTTATAATTGGTGAAAGTATCAATTACAAAGCCCATAATATCATTATCACCAACTATATCACTGGTGTAAAAGCCTCCCCATTCGTTATACATATTCAAAAACGACAACCCGTAATCACCTGCTGAATTTGTAACAAGCAGATTGCCGTGTTTGTCATACTCTATCTTGCTGCAGCGAAGACCGTACGTTCGTTGTAAAATTCCATTGGTGTTGGTCTCGTCCCAAATTTCGACAATCTTGTTGTTTCTAACCTCTATAATTCCATTCCACCAAGAAGCAAGCATAAGATGATTAGGGTCACGAGGATCGATAGCCACATCACAAACACCTTTCAACTCCAACTCTTTCAGTTTTTCTTTTTCTGCCAAGCTATACCATAAGTTGTCATCAAAAGTATATAGGTTTGCCTCACGCCAACCACCAAAAGCAGTCGGAGCCACATACATCGTTCCATCTTTACCGGCTCTGATAGCATGTGCATCAGTCAGCAAAGGTCCATTGGGATAATACTCGCTTGCTTTTTCCCTCCAGCCTCTGTAATTATTGATGCCAATCAAGCCCAAATTCTGATGAGCAAACCATATCTTCTCTCCGTCCATCACCGCATCATTTATATCCATCGGCAACACCTCTCCATTATAACGAAAGGACGGATTCCACATTGTATCTTCGGTAAAGGCATTTAGTTGGACAAAATCTTCATCATAAATATTGACTGCCTTCCATGATATTTTCACAACCTTGTTTTCGCTCAGGAAAATCTTGTTTATGTTTTCATCTGTAAAGATTGTGTCTATGCTTGTACCGTCAAAGCGGAGAGTATTACCTGATATGGTATTTAGTCTATTCATTCCAACAATCAAATTTCCGTTTGAGAGGGTGAATATCCGATTTGCAGTTATTGTATCTATGCTATAGAGCGTGTCAATCTGAATTGACGTATCAGGTAAAGTATCTATCTTTATCGTCATTATAGGCACATAGGTTGTAGGAAATTGGTCTAACTGCTTCCATGTATCACTTACCGCAAGAGCATAGTGATTGCGGGGAGCATAAAGGATGCCGTACTTATCCGTTGCAGCGAAGATGGAGGTGTCATTTATTGCTATCTGATTTACTCTTATTGCTGATGCGTTATGACCTATGAAATAAGTATCATAAATCTCATGTCGCCCAAGGTTAAGCACCACAATGCCAAAACCACAAGCAAGATAAGCCTTGCCGTCCGCAAAAACAATCTGATTTATCTCCTTGCTGCCCTCTATAGTTTTGAGCCTGATGTCAGAGATGTTATAGACCTTGCCATTTTGTACAATATCAATATTGGCATTGGTATAAGTAATGATAATAGTCTTAGTTTGAGGGTCATAAGCCAAAAGATTAACACCCGCATCAGACAATCCGGCAACCTTAGAAAACCGCTCCATTTCGCCGCTTTTCTTATCAACAAAAAACAACGAACTTTCGGCAGCCAACAACATTCTATCCCCCAAATTAGCAACAGCATGCGCAGAATAATACGCCAAATGCTCCCGCCAATGTCCCACCGGAACATCTTTGCTTGCCTGACCAAAGCCACTATAAGTAAGGGCGATAAATACAAATATTACAATAATTTTTCTCATCTTCTGTCTGCAAATTACAATTTTCAATTCTAATAAACGCAGAAATCATTTCATTATTGCATTTGCTTAAAATTTATTTGCAACAATACTTTTAGAGTCTATTTTTATGAGATAAAAGTAGAGTTTAAGACAGATTTCAGAACCCTTTTTTGCAGATTTTTGTAGCAAAATAACTTAGTATGCTCGTGCAAAAATGACGCGGCGATGCGAAGGTTGCCCACTATAGACACAAAATCCCTCCTCTGCTTCGGCGTCCAAAGGTATGCAGCGGATAGTAGCTTTAGTCAGTTCTTTTATCTTTTCCTCTGTCTCCGCTGTTCCATCCCAATGACATAACAGGAAGCCTCCTTGCTCTATCTTTTGAGTAAAATCTTCCCAACTATCAACATTTATGGTGTGGGCTTGGCGAAAGGATAGTGCTTTGCTGTAAAGATTGGCTTGAATGTCGTCTAAAAGGGCTGAAATCCTATCTGCTAAATTCTCCACGCTATGATTTTCTTTTGTTAAAGTATCTCTACGAAACAACTCTATGACACCTTTCTCCAAATCCCTTGCCCCAATAGTTACTCTGACTGGAACGCCCTTAAATTCATACTCATTGAACTTCCAACCCATAGAATACTGCTCCGAATCGTCATATTTAACGCTTATACCTTTTGATTCCAGCTCTGCTTTCAGTTTCAACGACAACTCATCAACCTTTACTTTCTGTTCTCCTTTGGCTATCGGGATTATGACAACCTGCAAAGGAGCCAAGACAGGGGGCAAGACCAAACCATTATCATCGGAATGAGTCATAATCAATGCACCCATAAGTCTTGTGGAAACACCCCACGATGTAGCCCAGACGTATTCAATCTTATTCTCCTTTGTCATAAACTTAACGTCAAATGCCTTAGCAAAGTTCTGACCAAGGAAGTGTGAAGTGCCTGCTTGGAGTGCCTTTCCGTCTTGCATCATAGCCTCAATACAGTACGTATCCAAAGCTCCAGCAAAACGTTCGTTTGGCGATTTCACACCCTTTATTACAGGTATTGCCATAAATTGTTCAGCGAAGGTTGCATAGACGTCAAGCATTTTCTTAGTTTCCTCTATTGCTTCTTCCTTTGTGGCGTGTGCTGTATGTCCTTCTTGCCATAGAAACTCGGCTGTACGCAAAAACATTCTCGTTCTCATCTCCCAGCGAACGACATTAGCCCATTGATTACAAAGGATAGGCAAATCACGATAGGATTGAACCCAGCCGCGATAAGTATCCCAAATAATAGTCTCGGAGGTTGGTCTTACGATAAGCTCTTCTTCTAATTTTGCGTCAGGATCAGGCTCAAGTCCTGCTTCACCATTGCTTTTTGGCTTCAAACGATGATGTGTTACCACCGCACATTCTTTTGCAAACCCTTCCACATGTTCTGCTTCCTTTTCAAAATAGGATTTAGGAATAAAAAGAGGAAAATATGCGTTTTGATGACCCGTTTGCTTGAACATCTTATCCAAAATTGCTTGCATTTTCTCCCAAATGGCATAGCCATAAGGTTTGATTACCATGCAACCTCTCACTGCTGAGTTTTCGGCTAAACTTGCTCTTTCCACAAGCTCATTATACCATTGAGAATAGTTTTCTTCACGTTTTGTAAAATCTTTTGCCATATTTTTATTACTTTGGTACGAAATTTGCTACTATACATTTACTTGAATTAAAGTGCAAAAGTACAAATAAATTTAGAATAACCATTTATAGAGAGGATATTATATATGAAAATGACAGAAAACAAAGGAAGATTAACAGCAATAACCCTTGCAACGGTAGGGATTATTATGCTGTTTAGCAGCTGTGGAGTAGCGTTTTCTACCTACGGCTATGATGATGTGTATGCATCTTCGAGTGAGAGAGCAAATCGTCAAGTTAGCGTAACGCCACGACAGGAGGCACAACCTTATGCCGACCCAGCGTATGAGAAAACAACTGACGTTTATGTGGATTCTCTTATTGCAGATGATGCAACGGCAGAGGCACAAGGCTATGACTATGCTTCATACGATGATGACGACTACTATGACTATGCTTATAGTGCAAGAATAAGGAGATTCCATAGACCTTATCTGGCGTATGACTATTATTCTGATTACTATACCAACTTATATTGGTACACTTACGACCCTTTGTATTGGGGGACGAGTATTTATTTAGGTTATCATTGGTGGTATCCTTCATACTACTCTTACTATTGGGGCTATTCTCCTTACTGTTGGTACGGATACAACTATTATGGACATCATCACCACGGACACTATGGACATCACGGGCATCAAAATGTATGCTACTATAATAGCCACGATCGCAACTCTAACTTCTATCGTTCAGAAAGGACAGGGTCGGAGATGAAGCCGGGTCGAAGATTAGGTGATGCAGGTTCTAAAACAGGCTTGGCAACAACTGGCAGAAGCGTTTCTCCAACAACTTTTGGAGACAAATATAACGCAAGATATGGTGCATTAACCTCAGGGCAAAAACCAGCCATTGCTGCCACTAAACCCGGTACTACTTTAACAAAACAGCCTATAGCAAGAGGCAACACAACAAATACTTCAACCGCCTCAAGACAAGGAGGGCAATTATCAAAACCTGCCGTAACTACAGACAGACGTATGCAAAAGCCACCTCAAAATCGTAATTTGACTACAAACAAGCCTACTACTACAACCAGACAAGGTGATGCAACTAACAACAATCAACGAAACGCTACCTTGAATCAAAACACAACAAGGAACAATCGTACTTACACTCCTCCGTCAGTAAGGCAGCCTCGTTCCACAAGCGCCTTTTCTCGTAAGCCTTCAACTACCCAAAACAGCAACACGTTCAACTCAAGAAGTACAACTACACCTCGCACCATATCTACACCTAACACTCGTTCTTCTTCCACACCAAGTAGAAGCAGTAGCTCATCAGTCCGCTCATCATCTTCTTCCTCTTCTTCAAGAAGTAGCGGAACAAGCAGTAGCAGGTCAAGTTCTTCCTCTTCATCGTCAAGAAGTGGAGGCAGAAGGTAATTAATTTGAACTTATAAATAAGTAATATAAAACAAACAAAATGAAAAAAATATGTTTATTAGCAGCAGGAATTATCTTTTCCTTAGCAGCAAAGGCTCAAGTAAGCGAATCCTACCCTCTGTGGTTAAGTCAATATGGTCTTAACGGAACAGCCAACTATGTAAGTAGAGCTGGAGCAATGGGAGCAGTTGGCGGAGACTTCACAGCAGCAAGTTATAACCCCGCAGGCTTAGGTTTATATCGTATGAGCGAAATAACATTTTCCGCAGGATTGAACTTCGCCTTCACCAATTCAACTTTCAACGGACTGAAAACCAATGATGACAGAACAAACTTCAACGTAGGTAATCTTGGAGCAGTAATGAACTTTGACGTTAATGGTTCGGCAATGAAGAACTTTCAATTTGGATTTGGCTTCAATAAGTTAAAAGATTACAGCAACAGAACATCAATAAACAGAGAAGGAGTTACCAATTCTTACATCAGTAGTATATTTGACATCATTATGAATGCAAATGATTTGTATAACGATTACGTTACATCGGGTGTCATTAGCGTTGATACCATTTCAGATTCTATTTATAATCTTTACGATTCCGACTTTCTAACAGGAGTATTCAATCAATACAAAAAGATAGAAACATCAGGCTATTTATCGGAAATGACCTTTTCTTTTTCAACCAACATCAATGATGTCGTGTATCTTGGTGCGACAATAGGAGTGCCTTTATTTGACCACAAGAGGAGTGAATACTTTACAGAAGAATGTACTTCCGACCCTGCTGTAGGATATTACAATGGCACTACAATATCGGAGTTAAGCGGTGCAGGTGCAAACTTTAAGTTGGGTGCTATCGTAAAACCTGTTGAATGGCTACGGCTCGGTGCTGCTATTCACACGCCGACCTACTATAGTGTAAGTGATTATTACTATTCAAGTGTTGAATATAACTATAAGAGCGGTGGTGATGCTCCCGATTTGTTTTACGATATTCAGTCTCCTTTCCGTTTCATAGGCTCTCTGGCTTTGGTTTTGGGAGATAATACGACCAAGGTAGCAGGAACGCTGAGTGCCGATTACGAATACGCCAACTATGCCAATATGAAATATCGTTTTAATGACGATGCTCGTTATGAAAATGAGATAAACAACAAAATAAACAACAAGTTCCAAGCCGCTCATAGTCTTCGTCTTGGTGGAGAATTAAAGATAGGTGTCTTGGCTTTACGAGCAGGTTATGCGGTGTTGGGCAATCCTTATGCGGGAGAAGCAGGCAATGATGCAAGTCAGCAGTATATAACAGGTGGTATAGGCTATCGTGCAAAGAGCTTCTTCTTTGACTTGGGTTATGCTTACACTCTGACGAACAACAATACTAAGTATTATTTCTATGACGGTACTGCCGCAATGTTAAGTCATAACGAACACTTGGTACAAGCAACAATCGGTTTTAGATTTTAAGCAACTACTACCGCAAGTTAGTTTTATAACTTTTCAACATCATATTTTATAATTGTGGAAGGCTGTTTCAATAAAATGAGACAGCCTTTTGCTTTACTGAAACGCCGTAATAATTTTCTAAAGCGGCGTTTCGTGACGCTGAAACGCCGCTTTAGGAAAATGAGGCAGAGCTTGGCTGAAATGAGGTGTTTTTAGGGCTAAAATTATTATACCAATTTTTAGTAGCAATTTTACACTCAAAAAAATATTATGCAAAAAAAGTTGCTAAATTGCTTGTTTGTTAGATTTTATTCGTACATTTGCAGCTGTTATAAATGATAAAATTATGAGATTTATGAAACAATTAAGATTATTTTTCGCAGCAATAGCAACAATATGTTCGCTGACTGCAATAGGACAAACACAACTACCTCTACCACCAATAGTAGACCAAGAGCCTTTATATTTTAATGAATGGTTTTTGCCTGAGGCGTTTTCAACAGGTTGTGCTAGTTTTCCATATCCTACGTCTATAGGTAATGGATATGGTAGATTTTCCACGGATGGTTCGTTTAGAAGCTATGCTGTAGCTCAGCCATATTTCACAGATTCAATACTTGCAATAAAAGGTATAGCCTTTCTCGGTCGCTTTTTGATTAAAGACAGTATTTATTTTGCAGACTCCGCTTACTATTTTCAAATAAGAGATGCTTCACTAAACAATGTATTGGCACAAGTAAGATATGATACAATAGCACAACGTTTGAGATGGCAACCCTTAACTAATATTTATTCCGCGTCTACTTTTCATACCGAACTATTGTTTGACAGTACTATGTTTGTTTCCTCCAAATTTTATACGGTTATGACTGTGCCAGACCCTATAGCACATGAAAACTGGTCTACTTATCCTGCTGCTTCTTTTGTTGAGATTGGCTCAAAAATATGCCAAGATACTCCCTTGACCGAATCATGTTGGGTACTTGATGTGGTAAAGGGTGCTTGGGAAGAAAGAAACGTTAAATACGGGGACAACCATTTTCTTTCTCCTGCCACTTTATTTATCTTCCCCATTCTTGATACGACACCTATGAGTCAATGCCAATTTGATGCAACTTCTATTGACGACACAACCAATAGTACAATAACTTTAGAAGTAGTTACATCAGAACACGGGTTTCCTTTGCCTCATACAATAGGCTTTGTCTTTGACACCAATCCAAGCAATCTAAATTTGAATAATCCTAATGTTGTTTATTATCCTTATGATACAAACCAAAGTCTTTATACTTGGACACTGCCGTATAGTTATTTGTTGTGTAATACAACTTATTACTATCGTTCGTTTGCGATTACACAATTAGACACAATATTTAGTAACATAAATAGCTTTATAAAGCAATGCAGTAGTGGTTTAGATGGTGTGATAGGCAATGATATTGTAGCAACACTTTCCCCAAATCCTGCGGACAAGGAGATAACAATAACGACTGCTATCCCAATGCAGAAAGTTGAGATAACTAACGCCACAGGGCAGAAAGTTTATGAGCAATCATTAAAGACTTCTTCTGTTAAGGTTAATACCTCTAAGTTTAGTTCAGGTAGCTACATTGCCACAATCCATACTGAAAATGGTATGGTGAAAAAGCTATTTGTAATTAACAATTAAACAACATAGATTTATGAAAAATTTATTTTTAGCAGCAATAGCAACAATATGTTCGCTAACTGCAATAGGACAAATACCACTCCCTCCAATAGTAGACCAAGAGCCATTATATTTTAATGAATGGTTTTTGCCTGAGGCGTTTTCAACAGGTTGTGCTAGCTTTCCATATCCTACGTCTATAGGTAATGGATATGGAGCTTTTGCCAATAATCATGCTTGTAATGGCTATGCTATGGCTCAACCATATTTAACGGATTCGTTACTTGCAATAAAAGGCATAGCATTACTTGGCTTCTTTTTAATTAAAGACAGTATTTATTTTGCAGATTCTACCTATTATATGCAAATAAGAGATGCTTCACTAAACAATGTATTGGCACAAGTAAGATATGATACAATAGCACAACGTTTGAGATGGCAACCATTAACCAATATTTATTCCAATTCTACTTTTCATACCGAATTATTATTTGACAGCACTATATTTGTTTCCTCTAAATTTTATACTGTTATAACTATGCCTAATCATTTAGCACATAGTAATTGGGCTTATTATAATGGAATAACTTACCCTAGTCGTTCTGATGTTAATGTTTCTTCAAAAATATGTCATGACACTCCTTTGTCTGAATCATTTTGGGTGCTTGATGCGACAAAAGGTGCTTGGGAAGAAAGGGACGTTAAATACGGTGATAACCATTTTCTGTCTCCTACCACTATGTTTCTTTTCCCAATTCTTGACACGACGCCCATAACTCAATGCCAATTTAATTCAACTTCCATTGACGACACAACCAATAGTACAATAACTTTAGAAGTAGTTACATCAGAACACGGATTTCCTTTGCCTCATACAATAGGCTTTGTCTTTGACACTAATCCAAATAATCTAAATTTGAATAACCCTAATGTTGTTTATTATCCTTATGATACAAATCAAAACCTTTATACTTGGACACTACCGTATAGTTATTTGTTGTGTAATACGACCTACTACTATCGTTCGTTTGTGATTACACAATTAGACACAATATTTAGTGATATAAATAGCTTTATAAAGCAATGCAGTAGTGGTTTAGATGGTGTGATAGGCAATGATATTGTAGCAACACTTTCCCCAAATCCTGCGGACAAGGAGTTAACAATAACAACAGCTATTCCAATGCAGAAAGTTGAGATAACAAATGCTCTTGGTCAAAAAGTCTATGAGCAGGAAGTAAAAGCTAATTCTATGACAATAGATGTTAGTCGCTTTGCAAAAGGAAACTATATTGCGACATTGCATACAACACAAGGCGTAATTGGAAAGAAGTTTGTAGTGGATTAGTAGCGATTGAAGGCACAAACAAGGCTTATTACTCAAAGTTTTACTATCTTTGCACTTTCATTTTGTTGAATAAAAGTGTATTTTAATTGTCTGACTTATGAGGAAAGTTATTGTAATATTGATTTTGATGTTTCCCGTTTTGGCTTTTTGTCAAGTGGATACGGTTTATGATTTGAATGGAGAAAACATTGATATTCGTAGTCTGGGAAAGGTTGATAACGGACGACTAACTCTATCCCTTTCTACAACAAATCAGGATAGCATAAAGATAAATTACCAAGCTTTTTCATCACAAGGCTCTAACGCTAAATGGGCTGCGAGGTTGCAATATAGAGTTGGTAAAGACGGGGCTTGGAAAGATGTACCCAATCGTAAGCAGAGAGCTATTGAATTTGTGAGTGCAAAGTATGCAACTTCACAAAGCTTTCAGGTTACTTTGCCCGAAGACTGCAATAACAAAGAGTTGGTACAATTAGGTTGGAAAATATATCACTTAAAGGGTAAAGGGGCAAATCCAAATATTGGGATAAGATCTATTGAAATCCGCTCTAAAAATGACCCTTTCACACAAGAGCCTCAGATTTTCGTAGAATATAAAGACAATGCGAAGGCAGTTAATGATACTATCATTTTTAATCATATTGCCTTACCACATACTTATCCTGATGCTACGAGGCTGAAGATATATGGCTTCTATTTGCGTGGTGATATAACCTTACAACTTGAGGGAGCAGACAAAGAGCAATTTCTTATAGACACCAAAAGTGTTAATCCTGACTCAGCTGCCAGCAAGACCATAACCCTGTATTACGTTCCCAAGAAAGAAGGTAAGCATACAGCACAATTACTGATTACAACCCAAAAACTATCCCAGCCAATTAAGATAAACGTTGCCGCTTCTGCCGATAAACACCCTCCTTTTGGAGAAAGCCAAACAGATAATTCTATTATTAGTATATATAAATCCGAGAAAAGCAAGTATAATTCGTCCTTGCAGCAATCGGTCTTCTCTAATCAGAAGTATTTATTTAGGTTTAGTCTGCTTTCAGGCAATTTTACCAACTTTAATATCAAGTATGCGTGGTATAGAGACGACAATCTGATTTTGGAAACAAGCAGTAAAGTAACCAATAAAGACTATAAGGAATACATCTCTTCGCCTGCCCTTGCCAATAAACTTCTTATAATGTTTGAGAGTGAGAAAACGCTGACCTTATACAATGTTTATTTCGGCTCACCTGAGGTAAAAACAATGATAAAATCAGGAGATTGGGACAACAAAAATAATTGGCAAGGCAAGGAAACTCCAAATACAAATGACTTTATAGAGATTGCAAGCGGCGTTAAGGCGGAAGTCTATAACAATGTATTTTGTTCTACTCTTATTTTGAGTGATAGTTCCAATGTTCATTTACGTACCAACAAGACTTTCTACATTTCGGACGACATTATGTACGGAAAGAATGCTTACTTCACCGTTGAGCAAAACCTTATGCCGCAAAAATGGAACTACATTTCTCCTCCTGTCAATAGAACTATAGCTCATAACTTTTCAATGAGACGTAGCGATAATGAAATCTGGTTAATGGAGTATAATACCGGCATTGTGTCCGAGCATGGAGACCATTGGAGTCAGTATATCACCGACCCTGAATTCGTTTTGGAATCAGGACACGGCTATGCTATCTATACGCAAAAGCCATTGCAAGTAAAGTATGAGGGGCTACTTGCTAACTCACATATCAACTTCCCTTTGGTGTCTCAGAACAAGGACCGCTGGAATTTTCTCGGCAATCCATTCACTGCCTCTTTGGATAGCCGCAACCTTTATCAGGATCTTGCAGGTAAAATTCAAGGAAACGCAATCTTTATGCTTGATTCCTTAGGCTTCTATAACCCTATAATTATTGATTCTCTACAAACAATAATTCCTTCCTTGTCCGCATTCTTTGTTGAAGCCCTTAAAACCAACTCAGAAATTACTTTCAAACGCTCACACCAGTATATTGAAACAAACCAAAGCACGGAATATCATCGCAAGAACTACCTTACCCTTTCCGTCAGTAACAACAAAAGTCGCAGTTACTCAATCCTGCAAATAAATCCTAACTCTCAAAACGGCTTTGATATGCTTGACGCCCACAAACTCTTTGGCATAAGCGACAACCCTGAGATTTATACCATCGTCAATAATGAAGAATTGTCTGTTAATACCTTTGCTGCCTTTCCTGCTGCCTTTGGCGTAGGGCTATATTGCCCTCAGCCTTCTGATGTCAATATCAATTTAAGTAATTTGTCGTCTTTAGAAGCTGATGGTTTGAATGTGTTTTTTGAGGATAAGGAGCAACACAGCTTTCAGAACCTTTGCGACAATGCAACTATCAAAGCACATATTGAAAAAGGAACAACGGCAGACCGATTCCGACTTCATTTTGTCAAAGCGTTGAATGTCGTTGATAACAAGAACTTTTTTGACATCTATCTTTGGTATGATGAGGGCAGGATTTTGATTTGCGACAATGAATCCCTCTTAGAGCAAGTCGTTGTTAGAGATGGACTTGATGTTATCGTTTCTCGTCCTTACGATACAAACACCCACAAAGTTCTTGAAATAAAAAACGCCTCCATAAAGAAGAGTTGCGTCATTGATTTGACGATAGACGGCGTTGAATATAAGAATTTCTACCTTGACTTTTAGCGTTATCCACCAATAGCGAAGAAGTGAGTTAAATGAAATGTTATTTTTGCTAACTACATCTTTTTTTTAGATTTTTTTTGACTTATTGATTTTTTTTGTACTTTTGCAGCCTCGAATTGTGGAGAGATTTGAATTGATTGCAACCACATAAAAAGAATGCTAAAATAAATATTCCTTTTTTGATGCCCTCAATTCAGTTTTCCTATTGTTTAATTTTTTAATACAAATTAAAGAAATGGCTTATTATTTTACATCGGAATCCGTTTCCGAAGGGCATCCTGACAAGGTTGCCGACCAAATTTCAGACGCATTACTTGATGAATTTCTTCGTCAAGACAGCAACAGCAAAGTAGCTTGCGAAACCCTCGTTACCACAGGACTTGTGGTGTTAAGCGGAGAGGTGAAAAGCGAGGCATACGTTGATGTTCAACACGTGGCAAGGGAAGTCATAAAACGCATTGGCTACACAAAAGGCGAATATAAGTTTGAAGGCGAGTCTTGCGGTATTATTTCAACAATCCACGAGCAAAGCCAAGACATCAATCAAGGCGTTGAACGCACTACCAACGAACAACAAGGAGCAGGTGACCAAGGTATGATGTTTGGTTACGCTTGTTGCGACACGGAAGACTATATGCCGTTACCGCTGATCCTTTCTCATATGTTGGTAAAAGAACTTGCTGATATAAGGCGAGAAGGTAAGCAGATGACCTACCTTCGTCCTGATTCCAAAAGTCAGGTAACGATAGAGTACAATGATGACAACACCCCGAAGGCTGTTAATACTATCGTTGTCTCTACTCAACACGATGACTTTGATGAAGAAAAACAGATGTTGGAACGCATCACCAAAGACGTAAGAGAAATACTTATTCCGAGAGTTATTGCTAAACAAAACAAGCCTGAGGTGAGGGCGTTGTTTAACAGCAACTATACGCTTCACGTTAATCCGACTGGCAAGTTTGTTATCGGAGGTCCTCACGGCGATACGGGCTTGACGGGCAGGAAGATTATCGTTGATAGTTATGGTGGCAGAGGTGCTCACGGCGGAGGTGCGTTTTCGGGTAAGGACGCTTCAAAAGTAGATAGAAGTGCTGCCTACGCCGCTCGTCATATAGCAAAGAATATGGTTGCAGCTGGCTTATGCAGTGAGGCTTTGGTGCAACTTTCTTATGCGATAGGTATTGCAGAACCTGTGGGGATATATGTAAATACCTATGGCACGGCAAGAGGGATGACGGACGGCAAAATAGCAGAGAAGATTAAAGATATATTTGACCTGCGTCCCTATGCAATCATAGAGCGGTTGGGCTTAAAGAACCCTATCTTTCTCCCTACGGCTTCTTATGGACACTTCGGCAGAACACCATACAAAGAGACCATAACCGTCATTGACAACGGAGTAAAGAAAGAGAAGCAAGTGGAGTTTTATACTTGGGAAAAGTTGGACTATGTGGATAAAATACGTGCAGCTTTTAATCTTTAAAACACAGATTTAAGCACTTCCTGTTACAAAGGCGGCGTTTTGCTAAGGTGAAACGCCGCTTTTTTTGTTTTAAAACAAGGATAAGTATAATAAATTTTGTTTTTGATAGAAAGGTCGTTAGCTTTTTTGCGACAAAATAATAAATGGCAATAATAAAGTTTATAATTAAAGGAAATGTTGGTTTGAATAATTATTTTTTTCGCCTTATACAATAAAATTATACTATGGTCGTTTTAATATAAAAGAAAGTTTAACAATATCAATTTTAAAAATAAACGCCTTATGGAATTAAAGAAAACAGAAAGAAAGAACCTTGAGAACAAAAAAAGTTTGTTCTTTGAAATCGGCTTAGTAGTTGCCCTTAGTGTAGCTATCTTTGCCTTTGAGTATCGCTCGTTTGATAAGGGTGATACACAACAATTCGTGCGTCCTGATAATGTATTTACATTAGATGGAGAAGTGCCAATAACCGAAAACACACCTCCGCCTCCAGTAGATGTTCCAGAGCAATCAACATCTATTGAGTTTATTATTGTAGATGACATTATTGAAGTTTCGGGATGTGACATTTATGACATATTTAATCCAGAAAAAGGAAACATTAACCCTACCATTCCAAAGATTAAAATTCCTGAAGACGTACTTAGAGGTGGTGACGACGACATATTCTATGTTGTTGAGCAGCAAGCTGAGTTCCCTTTGGAGGAAGGTTATATGGCTTACATTTTGAAGAATCTCGTTTATCCTGATGTTGCTCGCCGTGCTTTGATAGAGGGTCAGGTTGCGGTAGAGTTTATTATTGAAAAGGACGGTTCGCTTACCAACATTCAGATATTAAGAGATATTGGCGGCGGTTGCGGAGAGGAATTAGTAAGAGTTTTGAAGGGAATGCCAAAATGGAAACCTGCAATGCAGAGAGGCAAGCCTGTTAGAAACGTCTTTGGTATGAAAGTTAAGTTTGCTTTGAGTAACTAAACCCAAACGCCGTAACAGAAAAATCAAACGCCACTTCATTTTCTTGAAGTGGCGTTTTAGTATCACGAAACGCCACTTTAGCGTCACGAAACGCCGCTTTAGGAAAATCAAGCAGAGTTTGGTTTTGGTAAAAAGGCACAAAAAAAGGGGGATAATTGATATTATCCCCGTAAGTCTGTATATTGTATTATCCTAAGTCTTCGCTGTCGTCTTCCTCTGTCAAAAGGCAATGCTCATTGATGTATTTCTTGGAGCGATGTAAGCAACGGCGATAAATATTCATCGTGTCCCGCAAACCAAACTCCAAAGCATCGCAAATTAAGGCGTGCCCTATGGAAACCTCTAATAGGTTCGGAATTTTCTTATTAAAGAAGTTAAGGTTATAGTAGCTCAAATCGTGTCCTGCATTGACCCCAAGAGCGTTTTCCTCAGCCGTTTTAGCCGCAAGAATGAAAGGTGCAATGGCTTCGGCTTTGTCTTCAAGGTACATTTTGGCATAAGCCTCAGTGTAAAGCTCTATTCTGTCTGCTCCACATTGCTTTGCCCCTTCAATCATTGCTGGTTCAGGATTGACAAAGATTGATACCCGTGCTACTTTCTTCAATCTGGCAACAACATCACTTAACAACGCTTCATTCTCTTTTGTATCCCAGCCAGCATTTGATGTCAAGGCGTCAGGCTTGTCGGGAACGAGCGTAACCTGTGTAGGTTGCACCTCCTCTATCAACTGCATAAACTCTTCGGAAGGATAACCCTCAATGTTAAAATCCTTTTGCAGCACCTGCTTCAAGTCTCTCACGTCTTGATAACGAATATGCCTCTCATCAGGACGAGGATGTACTGTTATGCCATCAGCTCCGAAATTTTCTATAGAAAGAGCCATCTTCACCAAATCTGGGATATTGCCACCTCTTGCGTTACGTAGCGTGGCTATTTTATTGATATTTACACTCAATTTTACCATAATAATAAGTTTTTAGGCTGCAAAAATACTAAAAATTAGCTTATAGTGTCATTAAGACCCTTTTATGTGAGGGCAAAAGCCTATTTATCTTCTTTCTTTCTTACACTGTGAATAGCATAACCTACAACGAGCGTTGCAATTAAAGATGTTCCCGTAGCAATAGGAGTGTCTATTTCATTAACATTACGTTCCGGTCGTCTGCCATTACCGGTAGAATTACCCGAATCACTGCCCGGATGAGGCGGTTGGGCAAAAGAAATCTGCGACATCAATGTTAGCGTCAATAATATAAAAAACTTTTTCATCTTTCCTTTATTTTACAAACGTTTTATGTATAAACGGCTTATTTTAAGGCTGCAAAGGTACAACTTTTATCTTAAACAACAAAATTTAATCTTTTTTTAATGAGTTGTATTCCTTATTGCTGCCACTCTATATGTCCATTTATATTATGCTTTTCATAGACAGCTAAAACCTCTTTTGTGAAAGCAATTATTGGTTCATCATTTATGGCTTTTGCTAACTCATACAATCTTATAAACATCTTTTTTCCTGTTTCTGTTTGTTTATAATTTTTCTTCTTAAAATTACATGAAGCACATAATACTTGACCATTTTCTATTATTGCCTTACCTCCTAAATCTTTTGGTTTAATATGGTCTATTTGAAGTTCAACTCCATCCTCTCTTCCTTTACCACACCTCACGCAATGATAATTGTCTCTCTCTAAAATAAGCCTTTTCTGCTCTGCTGTAAAGTCTTCTAAGTCTCTCTTCTTTACAGCAGTGGGGTCATACCTATATATCCCCTTTGCAACTTTTATTAGAAAACCTTTTTGAGACAAAGAACGAATACCTCTGTCAGGGTCACGAAAAACTTCTCCTGTTTTCTTTTTCCATTCTGCTGTAACCCAATCTACAACTTCTGGGTGGGCAATATCTCTGTTTGGATTCTTAATAAAGAACTCCTTAATCAAATCTATTTGTGTCATAATCTATCCAAAGTGCTTACTTCAAAATTCAATCTTTTTGCAGCTAACTGGCAGTATTGTGCGTCTAAATCCAACCCAATGGCTCTCCTATTAGTTTTATGTGCTACTACCAAAGTCGTTCCACTTCCAGCAAAAGGGTCAAAGACCATATCGTTTTGGTAGCTGAATAGCTTAATGCAGCGGTAAGGCAATTCTTGTGGAAAGGGTGCTGGATGCCCAATACGCTTTTTGCTTTCCCCGTTGAAGACCCAAACTCCCTGCGTCCAATTCTTAAATTCCTCTGCCGAAATATCAGATATTTTTGTGCCAAATGTTTTTTTCCATTCTTCTTTATAAAACACAACAATAAGTTCTACAGGAGCTATAACTACGGGTGCAGAAGCTGACTTCCACGACCCCCACGCTGTACGTCTGGATATGTTACCTTCATTCCATATTATAGTAGTTTTATATTTCCAGCCAACGCTTTGGGCTACCTTTGTCAAGTCTGCTCCAACTGGTCTATGACCTCCTTTGTTTTTGTCCAAAGGAATGTTGAGGCAAAAGCGAGCTTGTGGATTAGCCCATTGATAGCAATTTTCCATCCATTGCTTTGAAAATATCAGATATTGTTCATAACTCAATTCATCATCGTTAGAATTGTATTCTATTCCTACATTGTAGGGTGGGGATGTTATTATTAAATCGGCAAATGAAATTGGAAATGTTTCTTCTTGTAGCGCATTCCCTTGAAATAACACAATATCGTTCTTGTTAAAACATTCTATAAGTTTTTTCTTTTTTTTATTGGAATGAGCGAACTCTGTATGGCTTTGAGGTGTTGCAATCATATTTTATTTATTCATTAGGTTTTTGCGAGTCGTCATTTTGTTCCACACTTTGTAAAGTATCGGCTTCTGCTTCCGCCTCTTTATCCTTATGAATGAACAAATAATAGACAATAAGCAACACAACACCTATTGTAATTGACGCATCGGCAACATTGAATATCGCATTGAAGAAAGAAAAGTTATTGCCGCCAACGAAAGGTAGCCATTCGGGGAAAGTAGTGCTAATGATAGGAAAGTAAAACATATCAACAACCTTGCCGAGAAAGGCAGGAGCATAGCCGTTTGCAGGCATAAACTGAGCTACTGAAAAGATAGTGCTTTCGGAGAAAAGAACGCCATAAAGGATACTGTCAATCACATTACCTATCGCCCCACAGAAAATAAGCGAAAAGCTATAAATAAGCACCTTCTTTTCACCTCTTTTAACCAATTTGAGGATATACCAAAATATTGCCGCAGAGGCAAGAATTCGTATAGTAGTAAGAGCAACCTTACCCATATCTCCGCCGAAAGCCATACCAAAAGCCATACCCTTGTTTTCAACAAAATGAAGTTTGCACCAAGAGCCTATAAGGTCAATTTCTTCACCCAGAGCAAAGTTTGTCTTAATCCATATTTTTAATATCTGGTCGGCAGCAAGGATTAAGAAGATAAGAATAAGAGGTTTTTTCATTCAACCGCTTATTTCTTGTGTTGTTGCAACTTAGCCTCAACACTCATCGTTGCATGTGGCACAATGCGAAGTCTTTCTTTTGGAATAAGCTCCCCTGTTACACGACAGACACCATAAGTTTTGTTTTCAATTCTCAGCAATGCCGCTTCCAAATCCTTAACGAACTTTTCCTGACGTGCAGCCATTAGAGCATTATCTTCCTTTGAACGAACACTTGAACCCTCTTCCAAGACCTTGAACGTAGGACTTGTGTCGCTGATGTCGTTTGCGTCATTTGCAAAAGCTTCAATCAACTGACTGAGATTTTCTTTAGCAACCTTCAATTTGTCTAAAATGATACTCTTAAATTCTTGCAGTTCCTCGTCAGAGTAACGCTTTACAAATGTTTTTTTCTCGTTTTCCATCTTCATTATATACGTTTTTTTCAGACTGCAAAGTTAGTAATAAAAGTTGAATTAACTAAAATTTACTAATTTTTACAACAGGGCAAAGGATTGCGAGAGGTTGAGGTATAAAAAGAAATGATAAAGTTTTACCTCTTTGGTGCAAATGTGGAGCGGAATGTAAAAGTATTACCTTTTTGAAGAGAAAGTCGTTGTAGTTTTGCTTTTGAGAAT
>JAISLH010000073.1 GCA_031260565.1 Bacteroidales bacterium | reverse complement strand
TCCAACTCCTGCAGCAATATTTATGGAAAATGACAAGATAGATACGATTGTCAATATCTCTGCCTACGACTTAGAAAAGACCTTAATGTTTATAAAGCAGAAGGCAGGGTTCTGATAATGCAAATTTTGTCACTCTAAACAAATTTATCAAAATGAAGCAGCTTGTATTATTATTATTATGTGTGTCTGTTTGTTCTTGCATTAGAGTTAATCCTCCCTATGCAGGAATAGAAAAATTACATCCTGAATATCAATTAAGGGAGATGGACTTTGACAGAGATGAAGTTTATGTTAAAGATACCAATATTTCTTTATACAAGATGGATAAGCAGGTTTTACAAAACGTGATTGCTCATTCGCAAAAGCAATATTTCCTTTTATATAGCTTTAATATCTTTTGTTCCAATCCTAACTGCTTATATTATGACACTGTTGTTAAGCAATTCTATGAAAATACCGATGTTGCATTGTTGCTTGTTAGCTCAGACAATCCATTATTCAAACATTCAACGGAGGAGTGTTTTAAGGACTTTGGCTATCCAGTGTTTATGTTAGACCCATACCGCTATGGAAGTGAGCGAAATTTATCTTCTGAATATAGATTTATTTCTTTCCTCTCAGAAATTAATCCTTCAACTAAATTAGAACAAACAAGTAATTTGTTTATTCTTTTTGATAAGAATATGAATGCTTTATTAGAAGGCTATTATGACAGTGATACAAAACAACAAATAATGAAACTAATACAATGAAACGCAATTTCTTTTTAACAATGTTTATTCTTATTTGTACAACTTCTTGTATTACTATTACCGCTTACAAGGAGATGAACCCCAGTGCTAAAAAACAATTAAGGTCATATAAATTGGCAGAAGCAAATATAAAAGGGGAAGACTTCCTATCACAAAAAAGTAAAACACCACAGATATATCGTTTAGACTCACTTCAATTTGCCAAAATAGCAGCAAGCACAGGTCAAAAGCAAGTCCTTTTAGTTGCTTATAATTGTTGGTGTGCTGCCTCTACGGAAGTATTTGATAGCATTATTAGTGCGGTTGATACGAATAATGTTGCCTTGTGTTTAATTTCAACTGATGACTATTCTTTTAGGAAAAAGACAGCAGAATATCTTCTTTCGCACAATTATTTCTACTCTACTTTTATGTTAGACCTTGAATTGTATGGTAGCGGACTAAATTTCAATAATAAGTTTCTCAACTTTGCCAAGCAAATGTTTCCAAACATTACTCTGAATGCAGGATTGAATAGCTATATTCTTTTATCTCCAACAATGCAGGTGGTGTCTTATGGCAACGTAAGAGAATTATGGAGTAATACCACAGTCAAATAAGATATTATTAACAAAAATGCCCAACCTTATAAAAGCAAGAGGAGAAAATATTACTTTTCTCCTCTTGTTTTTTAATCAGTTGCGTTGAAATGCAATGAAATTTTGTACTTTTGCAGCCTAAAAACAGCATTCTTTATGGAGAAAAAATCAGTTTATAACACTTGGGCAAAGGTTTTGGTTGGCTTTTTGTTGGCGTTGCAACTCTTTCCCCCTTTATTAGTGTTTGATGTCAGCAGTTTGCGGCACTTTCTTATTGGTGTCTTTGACCTTGCGGCTATTGCTTTTTGCCTTGTGGTTGTGGTAAAAAGCAAGGAACGATTGCATTGGCGAGTCTTTGGTGCTAAGCCAATGCGGTTTTGGCTTTTGCTCATTGCTTTTATGTTGATTTCTTTCTTCCAATCAATGAATTTAATTGAGAGTGTAGCTGTTTTCAATCGCTGGCTTATCGTTTTGATATGTGCCTTGATGACCACATTCCTAATAGAAAGGGACAGCAAAATCTTTGATGTTGTGGTTTATACCTCAATCGTTATTGCTGCCATAAACGTTTTGGAATGTATAGTGCCATATTACTATTGCGATGTGCATATTAGTCAGAGGCGAAACTTGATGTTAAACGGCTTCTACGGCAACAAAAATATTTTCTCTGTCGCTCTGCTGTTCAAATTACCTTTTTTGTATTATGCCTTCTTCCGCTTTAAGAAATTCTGGCGTTGGTTTGCTTTGGCATTAGTTTTTTGTACCACGTTCTGTCTTGTAATTCTCAGCACAAGAACAAGTTTCATCGGACTTATTCTTCAACTCGTAGCCCTGACAGCCTTTATTATATACAGAAAAGCGAAGGTTCTGAAAAGTCTTCTAATCGTTGTGGTAGCTCTTGCAGGCTTTGCTTGTGGGGACTGGTTTATTGAATTTAATTATAACCATTTTGCCGATAAGCAAGTGGCTAATTTCTATACCTTAGACTCTCGTTTTGAGTCAATCACTGAAGGTAATAGCAAGGGCAGGCTTAAAATTTGGCACAATACTTGGGAAACTATTAAGCAAAAACCGCTTTTGGGATACGGTATTGGCAACCATAAATTCGCTATAATGAAGGTTGAAGCTCCCAAAAAAACGAATTGGATTGTTTCTGACCACGCTCATAATGACTTTTTGGAGATGTGGAGCGAGTTAGGTATCTTTGGGTTGTTGTCTTATGCACTTTTCGCTTGCGTTTTGATAGTTTTGAGTGCCAAATATGCTGTTAGCCAAAAGTCTGATGAAGATTGCCGCTGGCTGTCCTTTGTTGCCTTGCTGTGTTTTTTGACTTACTTCAACGATGCGGTCTTTAACTTCCCTGCTGAAAGGGCTTCGTGTCAGCTATATCTTGCTATAGGCGTAGCTTTGCTGTCATTGGTTACCATAAGGCGAAAGGCTTTTGCGAGGAAGAAGAGTTTGCTTTGGCTCATCCTTTTGGCTGTGGTGATGATACCTGTGATGTGTGTTGAAACGAGCCATTATATTTCTTCTATAAGGCAAAAACAGAGGGTTTTACAGAGCAATGGCAGTACGAAAATAAACTATACTTTTGAGCAATGGGTGAAGCGTATGCCTGCAATCCCAAATGTTGATGAAAATTGCAAACCTGTTGCTATCAATACAGCGGCTATGGCTATCGGTGATATAAAACGCTTATCCCTTGACCCACATCCGCAATACCGAAAGGCAATAGACTTAATTCTAAGCGATTTTTCAAACCCTTATTATGGCTTACGAGAGTACCGATTGTGCAATTACTATTACAATCTACCTAATTTGGACTCAGCTATCTTTTGGGCAAACCGCTGTCTTGAAATTAAGCCGCTGTGCTATGACCCTGTGAAAATTTTACAATATACTTACATCAAACAGCAGGACTATACCGCAGCTGCAAAAGCAATTAACGATTATCTGTTGCGATGTCAAAAAGCCAAAGTTGCCCAAGATGAGAATGCCTCTCTTGAGTTGGAGTACATAATGGCAAAAATGGCAAAAGCCAATGATAATAAGGTAGTTTTGAAGGAAGAAAACGAAATTTTGAAAGAAAAAGTTGCAAAATAATTACTTTGATATACAGGCAGTTAAGGTAAATAAGTGTATTTTTTTATCTTTTTTGTGCAACATTAAGAAAAAAAGTAGTACATTTGCAGTGTTAAATAATTAATTAATGTCTAATTTAAAATTTTCAAACAAAATGAAAAAAGTATTGTTATTCTTAGCTGTAGCAGGATTATTTGCAGCTTGCACACCAAAAGCAACTGAAACACCAACAGAATCTGCTAATGAAGAAAACGTAGAGACTGTTGAAACTCCAACAGAAACTCCTGCTGAAACTCCAGCTATTTAATTTTTTCTCTTAGTTAGAAAGAATTACAAACAGAGAGCAGTCCCAATTGAAGACTGCTTTTTTTATGCCCTGAAGTTAGGGTTTCATTGTGTTTATACCTCATTGCAAGATGGCAAAAGGCAGACTGTCTATCCACGATGTAAATAATATCAAACCCTTTAGCAGTAAATCTGTCGCAAAACCAACAATATCTCCAATCAAAGGCACATCAACAAAGCACAAAAGCAAAAGTATCATCGCCAAAATCAAACCTACAAACGGCACAACAACAACATTGGCTAACAGAAAATAGGTCGGTATCTGCTTAAAGTGATAAGCCATAATCGGAATGGTGAATAGTTGTGCTGCAATGCTGACTTCTGCCTCCAGTTTCACGTTATACAACAGCCTTTTGGTGAAAGGATTTCCTCTTTTTTGTGGAAAAATTCCTTCAAACAGCGGAAGAAAAACCATAATGCCCGCCATAGCAAGATAAGACAGCTGAAAACTGACATTAAACAACACAAGAGGGTCAAGAATGAGAAAGATAAGAGCGGTAAAAGCCAGAACATTCAAGCGGTCGTAATCCCTATTAGTCAGAGAGGCTATAATGAAGACCGAAAACATTGTCGCCGAGCGTAAAACCGAAGGAGTAAAACCAACAATGAAAGCAATAAAAAATGCCAAAACAACCAACAACATCTTGCGAAAAACAAACAACCTGTTATTGCCAAAAGACAAAACTTTGAAAAGAAGATCAAACAAGCCAATGATAAGCCCTATGTGAAGCCCTGAAACACACAGCACGTGCCCTAAGCCAGAGGTGTTGAAGCTATGGCGTATCTCTGGGTCAATATAATGTTTGTCGCTAAGCAACATTCCTATCGCCAGAGCCGTCTGCTGTTCGCCCATTTTGGAATGCAAAAGCCTTTGTTTGAGAGTTTTGTTTATTGTTTTAGCAGCATATAATATGGGATTGTACTGGTCTTGGGCTACCTTTTTATAAGACTTCGGATAAACATTGTGATAAATCCGCTGCCGCTTCATAAACTTCCTGTAATCAAAATCTTGTCCTGCAAAATTCTTTATAGCATACATTGTCGCCGAACTTTCTATGACGTCTCCATAACGAAGATTGGTGCTGTCGCTTTTAGGAAAATAAAGTCTGATATGCCCACAGGTTTTGTGCCAACGCCCTTCGTCAAGACAGGCTTCAACTTCCGCTTCAAAGAGAATTGTCTTCGCTCTCTGAGAGCAATCACTTGTCAATCGGTAACGAAAAGCGGTTGCCTGAGAAAAGTGTTTTGAATAATGATTACCAAAAAAGACGACAGGCGTAAAGTGTTCTACGGCAATAATAGCAAGGCACAAAACAATAACAACAACTAATAATGGTCGTTTTTGAAGCACCTGCCAAAGTGATTTTGATTAAAGGTTACTCTACGCTCAAATGCTCTTCTTCTTTAGCCATTCCGAAGTAAATAGCCGATAGAAGAGCGAAGACATAAGCCTGAATGAACGCCACCAAGACCTCTATTGCCATCATAAAGACGCTAAAAAGCACAGGCAAAAAGCTCATCCCGTAGCCCAAAACAACATTCTGCTCGCCCACCAAAAAGAGTATGCACATAAAGCTAAGCAAAATGACATGCCCTGCAGTGATATTGGCAAACAGACGGACGGTTAAAGCGAATGGTTTGGTGAAAAGACCTATTATTTCTACCAAAGGCATTATCGGAAGAGGAAATTTAAGCCACCAAGGCACACCCGGCATATTGAAAACGTGCTTCCAAAAATGTTTATTGGTTGAATATTGGGTGATAACGAAAGTAAAAAGTGCTAAAACTAAGGTAACGGCTATGTTTCCTGTGATATTTGTGCCGCCGGGAAAGAATGGCATCAGTCCAAACAGATTACACAAGAATATAAACAAAAAAGCAGTCGTCAGATAAGGAACATATTTTGCGTATCGTTCCTTTCCAATTGACGGAATGGCAATATCGTTGCATATAAAGCCGAGAAGATATTCTACAATAGTCTGCATACCCTTCGGCTCTAAGCCCTGACGCTTTTGAGCAATGTTTTTGGCTTTGAAAAAGATAAAAATAATCAGCCCTGCAATGATAAGAATTCCTGCAACGTTCTTTGTGATAGAGAAATCCCAAACAGGCTGTCCCGTTGTTACTGAAAGAATTTTGCCCTTCAAGTCTTCGCCGTCCTCTTTGCCTGCCAAGCGGTAGCCTTTGTAAGCAACCTGTCCGTGCTCAAACTGATTGGACATAAAGACATCAAGCCTCCCCTCATTTATCACAATGATTGGCAGAGGGATAGCAACATCATGCTCCTCTCCAACGCTGTTTCGGTAGGTCAGAATGTGCCAACTGTGTTCGTCAGCAAGGTGTTCCAAAATCAGTTCGCCTGAGTTAAACTTCTCCTCCTTACTTTCATTGGCACAGAGGCTTAAAGAGAAGAAACAAAGCAATATAAGAATTCCTGTTCGTTTCATTTTGAAAAAAATTAAGAGTGCAAATGTAGTAATTATTTCTCAATTCGGCAGGCTATTTGCAAGTTTTTTTTTCCTGTTTTGCACTTTCTCCAATCTAAAACATCCATTGACTACCCCTAAATTTTATATATTTTTATCAAAAGCAAGATAAAATTTATCAAAAAACTTATAAATTTAAGTCAAAATTTCATTTAAATTTGCTGAAATTTTACTTTATTTTCCCGAAATTTTGCTTCAGTTTTCTGAAACTTGACTATAATTTCCCAAAATTTGACTCTAATTTTGCGAAATTTGACTTCGTGAAAGCGAAACAAAGTTTGCGTTGTAACCAAACTTTGTTTAAATTCAGCGAAATCAAGTTTAAATTTCACGAAGTCAAGTTTCATTTTCCTAAAGTCAAGCTTTAGAATTCTAAAGTCAAGCTTCGTGAAATTAAAGTCAAGCTTCGTGAGAGCGAAATTTTACATTTTTTCGGCAAAATAAGGCAAAAAAAAGGGATAATCCTATTGGACTACCCCACGTTAAAATATATTTGATTTGTATAATCATTTCCAAAATTTGGAAGCTGATTCAAGTGGATTAAAATTTCAAAGTACTAAATCAAAACGAATTTTTAAATAATTTATTCGTCATTTAATTATCGTAGAAAAAAGTTACAGCAATTTATTGCCTGATTTTATATTGAGTTTCTCAACATTAAATATACAAAAACCGTGCCAAAATAGGCTAAAATCTGATTTTTTTCAACTATTTGTTTATTTTGCAAAATTTTTATACCTTTGCAACCTGAAAGAATTTTATTTATAAACCTTAAAACAATAAGATATGAAAATTAAATCAACTTTTAGCTCAGCGAAACTAATGATTATTAGCCTGATACTTTGCTTTTGTGCCTTTAATGCCAACTCTCAAACGGCTGAAGAATGGCTACTAAATGGTATTACAGCCTTTAAGAACGGTGATTATCAAAAGGCGGTAGAATGTTATGAGAAAGCAATATATTTAAAGCCTGATTATGCAGAGGCATATTTCGTTACGGGAATTACTTATACTGTTTGGAATGGGCAATACGAAAAGGCTATTGAATGTTATGAGAAAGCCATAAAATTAAAGCCTGATTACGCAGAAGCATATAATAATATGGGAATGGCTTATGGCAGTTTGTATTGGCAATACGAAAAGGCTATTGAATGTTATGAGAAAGCCATAAAATTAAAGCCTGATTTTGCAAACGCATATCGTAATATGGGAAATGCTTATAGTGATTGGAAGGGACAACACAAAAAGGCAATAGAATGTTATAAAAAAGCAATAAAATATGAGCCTGATGACGCAGTGGCGTATTGCTTTATGGGAACGGCTTATGCTGATTGGAACGGACAATACGAAAAGGCGATAGAATGTTTTGAGAAAGCAATATATTTAAAGCCTGATTTCGCACTTGCATATTGGTTTATGGGATTTAGTTATTATGGGAACGGAGACGAAAGGCAGGGAATAAGTTGCTTTAAGAAGGCAGCAAAACTTGGAGATGAAGGTGCGAAGCAGTGGTTAAAAGAAAAAGGCTACTCGTGGTAGGGATTTGATGAAAGAAATTAAGGTTTGGGTAAAATATAACGGAAATACTTGCGAATATCTTTTGAAAGGAATGCCTTGTCTAACTGGTCTGAGGCGTTGAATATTTCTTTCACTTCGCCGTTTCGGTAGAGTATGTTTATCTTTTCGTCATTAAAGCTATAGGCTTTGTTGTGTAACAAATCGCAACGAACGAAATATTTGTCGCTTTCTTTGATTGCGTCCTGTTCTTGCAGCGAATCCTTAATTTCAATCTTGCCTAAATTGCGACATAATAAGGAATCGGCAAGGTAACTCAGTATTTTGTCATCGCTTTTGCTCCATATCTTTATAGCGGAAAAGACATCTGAGTCGTCCAAATCTACGAAGTGTTTAAGGGATTCTTCCGTTGGCTGTGTCGGTTTGTGCTTTAAGAAAAACAGAAGAGAAGGATGGATAAACGAATCGTTGATTGATTGCCCTGCTTGCACCATATCTTTTACTCTTTCGAGGATTGAGAGCAGCAGATTGTCGGCAGCAACGACCGTTTTGTGCATATAAACCTGCCAATACATCAATCGCCGCGAAATAATGAACTTTTCAATGGAATAAATACCCTTTTCATCAATCACCAAATCGTCATCGGCTGTAACGGAAAACATATTCAGTATTCTCTCTGTTCCAATCACGCCTTCGGAAACGCCTGTAAAAAAGCTGTCTCTTGTCAAGTAATCAAGCCTGTCGCAATCTACTTGAGACGAAACTAAGTGGTGAAGGAATTTTTTCTCGTATTGATTGGTGAAAATACTGATTGAGGTCTGCGGAACGTTCATTTGCTTCATCAACATCAACGATATATCCTCGTGTTTGCAATCAAAGAAGCAGTGTTCCAAAGCATGGGATAAGGGAGAGTGCCCAAGGTCGTGAAGTAAGATTGCTATCAGAGCGGCGTTATATTCTTGTTCTGTGATAGAGACACCTTTTGCCGTCAGGACGTCAAGAGCCTTTGTCATCAAGTGCATAGCCCCCAAAGAATGAGCAAACCTTGTATGCTCCGCACCGGGATATACAAGGTCTGTTAGCCCTAATTGTTTTATTTTTCTTAGACGTTGGAAATACCGATGTGAGATTAAATCAAATATTTCCTCATTGCGAATGTTTATAAAGCCATAAACAGGGTCGTTTATTATCTTTTTCTTGTTGGCAATGGTCATTCAGAGTTAGTAACTGTCGTTTCCGTAACCTTCTCCCAAACGAGTAGCGGCTTCTTTGGCTTCATCATAACCGGCTTCGCTTGCCTTGATGTACCATTCCAGTGCAGTAGTGCGATTAGGTTTTACACCATAACCGTTTTCGTAACAATGACCGAGGTCAAACATTGCAGGAGCGTAGCCTTGTCCTGCTGCCTTAGCAAACCATTTGACAGCCTCAGCCGTAAAGTTGAAATAACCATCTACACATAAGCGACCGAGGTTGTACATTGCTTCTGCATAACCTTGATTGGCTGCCATAGTGTAAAACTTCTTTGCTGTCTTGGCGTCTTCTGCCCCAAAATCACCTGTTTCATAAGCCATTCCGATAGCGTTTTGAGCAGGTGCGTAACCCAAAGTAGCAGAACGATTGTACCAAGATAAGCCTTCGTGAATGTTTTGCTCCACTCCCAAGCCTTCATAATAACATTTACCTAACTGAAACTGAGCATCTGCATCACCACTCTCGGCTGCAATTCTCAAATCTCCTACGTTTGGCACGATTTCCTCTACATCTTGAGCCATAGAACTAAGACCCATAACACCAAAAAGACAGAAAGCCATCACTTTCTTTGACATACTGATAATATTCATAATTAACGATTTGATTATTATTTGACAATAATTTTTTTTAGTAGCGGAGACGAGAGTTGAACTCGTGACCTCCGGGTTATGAATCCGACGCTCTAACCAACTGAGCTACCCCGCCATCTTTTTTGAGGCTGCAAAGGTAATACTTTTTTCTTAATTACCAAAATCAGACCCTCATTTTGCTTGATTCTATTTTTGTTTTAGCTTTTTATGCTCCTCATTTAATCCATTGATAATCTCGTTTGTGATGTCCATTCCTTCATCTATGTAAAGTACGGGAGAGTTCATATACTCTTTTCGCAAGATTACGTTAAATTTATCGTGCGTTTTGTTGTATTCTTCCACAAAAGCGTAAATCGCATTCACTAATTTCTTATTATCATTCATCTGCCTTTCCTGTAGCTTCGTTGCCATTTCCTGTTGCAAAACAGGAAATCGTTGCTCTCTTTCCCCTAATTCCTTTTGCTTTTCCTCCTGCTTAGTACGTGTAAGCTTATCTCCATTCTTGATAAAATCGGCATAATCACTCTGCAAACGCTGATATGTCGCCCGCAATTCTCCTTCCACCTGCTGCTGATAAGATTTCAGACCTGCCTCCATTTCTTTAGCGTACTCGTAACGAGCCATAATGGTATCGGTATTGATGTAAGCAATCTTCAAATTGCCGTTTTGGATAGTCTTTGCAGCCTTTGCCGCAGGCTGTTCGTTGGTTTTCGTATCCTTTTTACCAAGTTCTATGGAGAGGATATGAGCCAGCGTCAGCACCACAAAAAATATTATAAACCCAATTCTCCATAGCCACATTTTTTTCTTTAATTCCGCAATCGCAATAGCTTCTTTGCTCTGGGTTGTTTCTTCGCAAGGAGTGTCGTTTTGTGTTACAACAGGCTGACTTTCGCCTATTTCGTCATTTTCATGTATCTTTTCGTCCATTGTTTTCTTTTTTTTGAGGGTGCAAAGGTAAGAAAAAATTTCAAAAGGAGAAACTTCGTAGTTTTCAAACGCCGCTTTGGTTTTCGCAAAAAGCAAAAAAAGGGGGATAAAACATCATATTACCCACAGAAAGTTATATATTGCGTCATTACAATATCATATCATAAAATTTTAATGAAATTTTGTTGCATAAAAGCTCAATAGCAGTTGATGTTATTGAGCTTTTTCTTTGCGTATAACATATATTTTGAAAATTTGTTGTAACTTTGCAATCGTCAAACAGAACAAGAAGTTAATCAATGGCAAAACTAACAAACAGCATCCTGCTTAAACAGCAACAGAGACTTTCAGCAATGCAGATACAGCTTATGCAGCTGATTCAGTTGCCTGCTTTGGCTTTGGAGCAACGCATAAAGGAGGAGTTGGAGGTTAATCCTATTTTAGAAGAAGCTGAAGAGCAAACACCGGACGCATCATTGGAGCAAATGGAAGATGAAGTGGAAGAAACGCAAAACGATATTGACCAATACCTCCAAGACGATGACGTTGCCGAATACAAACTTCATAAGGAAGACCGCAACGAATCTAATCTTTTTGTATCCTATCAAAACTTTCAAGAGGACTTATTATTTCAGTTAGATATGCAAGACTTGTCTGAAGATGAGAAAGTAATAGGTAGAGAAATCATTGGCAACCTTGATTATGCAGGATACCTGACTCGGAGCGTTGAAGCAATTTGCGATGATGTCCTTTTCAGATACAATATTGAGATAACGAATAAACAGGTTACGAAAGTCTTGTCGGTTATTCAGTCTTTTGAGCCTGCGGGAATTGCTGCCAGAGATTTGAGAGAATGCCTGCTTTTACAGATAAACCGCTTCAAGGACGAGAATGAAGATACGGCTATTGCAAAACAAATACTTGAACATCACTTTATTGCTTTTACCAATCGGCATTATCAATCCATTATTCAGAAACTTAATTGCAGCGAAGAGCAACTTCAATCTGCTATAAGCGTTATTGTTTCCCTCAACCCAAAGCCAGCCAATACTCAGCCCGAATTAACAGACAAGATGACCATCATTCCAGACTATACTCTGTGGCTTCAAAATGGGCAGATAGTCTTTATTCTTAACAAATTCAATTCCCAATCCCTTCGTCTGAACAACTTTTACCAAAATATGCTCACTGACCTTAATCACAGCAAGACGCAAGCCAACAAAGAAACTATACAGTTTATCAAAACCAAGACAGAATCGGCGAAAATCTTCATAGATGCCCTTGATAAAAGAGTTGAAACCCTCACGAGGACTATGCAAGCCATTATTGATTTTCAGCATAATTATTTCATAGACGGGGACATCACTCAGCTAAAACCAATGAAACTTTTAGACATTGCTCATAAGATTGATATGGATATTTCAACCGTTTCGCGGGTGGTGAGTAATAAGTATGTGCAAACTCATTTTGGCATCTTCAAACTCAAAGACTTTTTCTCAAACTTTATGATTAACGACAAGGGAGAGGCAATTACTACCGGAAGAATAAGGGCTATTTTGTCGGAAAGCATTAACAATGAGGACAAACTGAAACCTCTGACTGATGAGCAATTAGAAACCATCCTCAATGCCAAAGGTTATCCCATTGCACGCCGCACTATAGCTAAATATCGTGAAGGTTTAGGTATCTCAGTTGCCCGTATGCGTAAAGAGTTGTTGTAATAACGGCTTCACTATCCTCACTTATTTATATCAAACTATCATTTCGTTTTTTCAAATGCCACCTTAATTTTCTAAAGCGGCGTTTGGTGACGCTAAAGTGGCGTTTCAGCGTCACGAAACGCCGCTTTAGGAAAATCAAGCAGCCTCTCATAATAATGAAAGGCTGCTTTGTTATTTTAAAATAAATGTTTTGTGAGACTCTATAAGGGTGCTAATGGGCGTTGCGTACGTTTCCAGAGCCTGTAACATCCATCTGGATTTGTGGTGTGCCTTTGTATCTAACATTTCCTGACCCAGAGATTGTTGCATTCAAAAAAGACTTTGCCCAAAGTTTAATATCACCCGACCCTGCGACATTTGCGTAAGCCGTATCTGCCTCTAATTTGTAGCAATGAATATCTCCTGAGCCTGAACTCTCAAAATGCACTTCTTTTGCCTTACCTTTGAACTCTATACCACCCGAACCTTTCAACTCAGCGTTGAATTTATCGGTCTCAATCAGTCCTTTAACACCGCCAGAGCCTGATATATATATGTTCAAATAGGGACTTGTAAAATTGTCTTTAAACAATACATCACCCGAACCTGAGATGCTTATGTCTTCAATCGCATTTGTATAGATGTCAATCACCAAAGTAGTGAAATTACACGAAGCATTGGTGTTGCAAATTCCAACTTCAAGAGTGTTGTTCTCAACTTTCAGTTCAACATATTGATGTAAATTACTGTCAGTCTTCACAATCGCCTTAAATTCTTCGGCTTTATGTATCCTCACATCGGCGAAGGAGGAAATATTTACTTTGTTAAACGGCTCTAATTTCAACTCTTGGCTTACTATTTTGCCGTTTCCCTTGATTTTGTTGGTGCTAAACACACATGAAACCTGCGTAAGGCAGATTGTTAATAAAAGAATAATGATACGTTTCATACTAAAAATTTATGTTTTAAGATTTTGTAATTTTTATTGCAATCATTTTGCCCTCCACAACGTCTATCTGCTCTGTCGGATTGGTAATTGAGTCGGCAAGAGCGAGCTTTGAGGTGAGCGTTTCGCTGCATATATAGTCGTGAAAACGATCTATGGTGGCGGTAATTGAAGGCTCACTTTGGATAACGACCTCTATCTTGTCGGTAACCTCAAAGTCCTGTTGCTTTCTAATGTTTTGTATGCGATTGATAAGCTCTCTGGCTATACCTTCATAGTGCAAGTGGTCGGTAATCGTTATGTCAAGGGCAATAGTCAGGCTTCCCTCGTTGGCAACAACCCAACCCGGAATGTCCTGCGTAAATATCTCCACATCGGATAGCAGTATCTCCACAGCCTCATTGCCAATGGTGAGACTATATTTGCCTTCCTGTTCAATGGACGTTATATCCGCCTGTTCAAAACTTTCAAGGGCTGCGGCAATAGACTTCATCTTGCTGCCATATTTAGGTCCCAAGGTCTTGAAATTAGCTTTTATCTTCTTAATGAGAATATTGTTGGATGCGTCAAGGAACTCTATATCCTTAATATTTACTTCTGAGCAAATCAAATTCTTAACCGAGAGAATATGTTGGCGTTGTTGCTCATCATTGGTAGGAATTATGATTTTGGATAGAGGTTGTCTAACTTTCAAGTTGTTTTTCTTACGCAACGATAGCACAAGGGAGCATATCTTTTGAGCCAACTGCATTCTTTGTTCAAGGTCTTTGTCTATCAAATCGGCATTGCTCTTTGGGAAGTCAGTCAAATGAACTGATGTTGCAGCTTCCTTGCCGCTTATGGCGTTGAGGTCGGTGAATAGTTGTTCGGCAAAGAATGGTGCTATGGGAGCGGAGAGCTTTGCAATAGTAATCATACAGGTGTAAAGAGTTTGATATGCCGATATTTTGTCTTCCGAATATTCTCCTTTCCAAAAGCGTCTGCGGCAAAGACGAACATACCAATTTGAAAGGTACTCATCAACGAAGTTTGCAATGGCTCGTGCTACTCTTGTAGGCTCATATTGGGTGTAATTGCTGTCAGCCAATTCTATTAGAGAGTTTAGCTCTGACAATATCCACCTGTCTATTTCGGGACGCTGCTTGATGTCAATCTCTTCTTCCTTATAAGTAAAGCCATCAATGTTTGCATAAAGAGCAAAGAAAGAATAAGTGTTGTAAAGTGTGCCGAAAAACTTACGGCGAACCTCATCTATGCCCTCTTCGTCAAATTTTAGGTTTTCCCAAGGCTGAGAGTTTGAAATCATATACCACCTTGTAGCATCCGCACCATATTTCCCTATCATATCAAAAGGATTGACGCCATTACCTAATCGTTTTGACATCTTGTTGCCGTTTTTGTCCAGCACCAAACCATTAGAGACTACGTTCTTAAAGGCAATGGTGTCAAAGACTAAGGAAGATATGGCATGCAGGGTAAAAAACCAACCGCGAGTTTGATCAACGCCTTCGGCAATAAAGTCAGCGGGGAAGTTCTTTCTCAATTCCGTATCGCTACACTCAAAAGGGTAATGAACCTGAGCATAAGGCATAGCACCAGAATCAAACCATACATCTATCAAATCAGATTCGCGATACATCTTATGTCCTGTTGGAGAGACAAGAACAACATCGTCAATGTAGGGACGATGTAAGTCAAAAGCGTTGTAGTCTTCGCTCTTGTACTTGTTTTCTGTCATAAAGCCGCAAACAACGCTCTTGTCTATCTCTTTGCTTAACATCTGCACCGAACCTATGCATATTTCTTCCTTGCCGTCTTCCGTTCTCCATATTGGAAGAGGCGTTCCCCAATATCTTGACCTTGATAAATTCCAATCAACAAGATTCTCTAACCAATTACCAAAACGTCCGCTACCTGTGGCTTCCGGCTTCCAGTTTATGGTCTTATTTAGTTCTATAAGTCTGTCTTTGATTTTTGTAGTGCGAATAAACCATGAGTCAAGAGGGTAATATAGGACAGGTTTATCAGTTCGCCAGCAGTGAGGATAGTTATGAGTTAGTTTTTCTATCTTAAAGGCTTTTCCCTCTTGCTTTAAGGCAACACAAAGGTCTATATCCAATGTTGTAGCATCCTTATCAGAAAGATTTTTATCATAATCGTTCTTCACATAACGCCCTGCGTACTCACTATAACGCTCAATATTGACATAGTTTTTAACAAAAGCCTCGTCTAAATCCTCTATCTTAAAGTATTTTCCTGTCCTATCCACCATTGGTTGCCTCTTTTCGTCCTTGTCAATCAAGACTAATGGTGGTATGTTGGCGGCTTTGGCTACCCTGTCGTCATCTGCTCCAAAGGTAGGAGCAATATGCACTATTCCTGTACCGTCTTCTGTAGTTACATAATCACCTACTATCACCTTAAAGGCATCAGACAGCGGCAAAACGAAAGGTAATAGTTGCTCATATTCAATTCCGATTAAGTCCTTGCCCTTACATTGCCCCAAAACTTTGAAAGGGATAGCTTTATCCCCTGCTTTGTAGTCCTCAAAGGCTATTTCGGCATTCTTTTCAGAGAAATAAGCATTGAGTAACGCCTTTGCCAAAACGACAACTATCGGATTGGAGTTGTAAGGATTGAAAGTCTTAACCCAAAGGTAGTCAATATTTGCTCCCACTGCCAAAGCAGTATTGGAAGGCAGCGTCCAAGGTGTTGTAGTCCAAGCAAGGAAGTATGTGTTATCCTCAATCTTTTCTTCTACAAAACGTTTCACTACACCATTATAAAGGCCTGTGTTCTTAATCTTAAATTGTGCGGTAACCGTTGTGTCTTTCACATCTCTATAACAGCCCGGCATATTAAGCTCATGGGAAGATAAGCCCGTTCCTGCTGCAGGAGAATAAGGCTGAATGGTGTATCCCTTATACATAAAACCTTTCTGATATAGCACAGATAAGAGATACCATAGCGTTTCTATATATTCGTTTTTGAAAGTGATGTAAGGGTTATCCAAATCTACCCAATAGCCCATTTCTATAGTCAATTTGTCCCATAAATCTTTATATTTCATCACCTCTGCACGACAAGCGGCGTTGTAATCATCAACAGAGATTTTTTTACCGATGTCTTCCTTTGTTATTCCGAGGTTTTTCTCCACTCCAAGCTCAACTGGCAAGCCGTGAGTATCCCATCCTGCCTTGCGAGCAACATAATAGCCTTTTTGAGATTTGTATCGACAGAATATATCTTTGATTGTCCGTGCCATAACGTGATGAATTCCCGGCTGACCATTAGCTGACGGCGGTCCTTCGTAGAAAACGAACGGCGTTTTGCCTTCTCGTAGTTTCAAACTTTGCTCAAAAGTTTTCTCTTTCTGCCAACGGCTGAGGACTTCTTTGTTTATCTCTGTTAGATTCAAGCCCTTGTATTCTCTATATTTACTATCCATTTGCTTAATTAAATGATTGAGTGTATTAAAATTCGGCTTGCAAAGTTACAAAAAACTTCTTAAATACAGGCAAATGTCGTTTTTTAGCTTCATTACCCCATTTCATTTTAGCCAAACCC
>JAISLH010000062.1 GCA_031260565.1 Bacteroidales bacterium | reverse complement strand
AAAAATTTGTACCTTTGCAGTCGTTAAGACAAAGGAACAGAGTATGAAAATAGCAGTTGTAGGTGCTACAGGTTTGGTTGGACGGGTTATGCTAAAGGTATTGGAGGAACGAGGCTTGGCAAACGAAAACGTTATTGCCGTTGCCTCACCACAAAGCGTTGGAAAGATAGTGCCGTTTGCCGACAGGGACTTGGTAGTTCAGTCGGTTGAGACGGCAATAGAAAGTAATTGCGACTTCGCTATCTTCTCTGCCGGCGGTAAGGTGTCTAAAGAATATGCTCCTCGTTTTGCTCGCAAGGGTACTATCGTCATTGACAATTCTGCTGCTTGGAGAATGGAGACTGATGTACCGCTTGTTGTGCCTGAAATCAATGGGCAAAGCATCAAAGCTCATCATCACATCATCGCAAACCCGAACTGCTCCACTATTCAAATGGTACTGGCTCTCTATCCTTTGTATAAGAGATATGGAATAAAGAGAGTAGTCGTTTCTACTTACCAAAGCGTAACTGGAACGGGAGTTAAAGCCGTCCGTCAGTTAGAAGGCGAAGAGCAAGGGCAGGAAACAGGCAAAGCATACTTATATCAAATTCACCGAAACTTATTTCCTCACGGCGGAGACTTCCTTCCCAATGGCTACACGACCGAAGAGGAAAAATTAGTGAGTGAAACGCAAAAAATATTCAACAATCCGCAAATCCAAGTGTCGGCAACCGTTGTCCGTGTGCCTGTTTCGGGCGGTCATAGTGAGAGCGTGAATGTAGAATTGAAAGAAGATTTTGATTTAGACGAGGTTTATGATTTGTTAAACGACACTTGCGGCATTGAAGTCTTGGATAACCCAAGCCAAAATCTCTATCCAATGCCTCTGTTTTGCGAAGGAAAGGATGAAGTGTTTGTAGGCAGGATTAGAAGAGACTTTTCGCAGCCCAATACCTTAAATCTGTGGGTCGTTTCCGACAATTTACGCAAGGGAGCTGCCACAAATGCAGTCCAAATCTTACAATATATAGTTGAGAATAAACAATTAAATTAGTGAAAAAAACTATCATTTTTCTGTTTGTTATCTCCGTTTCAATCCTTGCCACGAGCCAGACGGCAAATGATAAGGTGTTTTCTGCTTTTTCTCATTATGGCTCTGTCTTTCAAACCAATGGCTTCATCAAAGGGGAAAACAGATTGGATTATCCTGTCAAACGCTTTGCCGATATATCGTTACGATATGAAATTCAGACCAATGGCAGTGAATCTTGGCACGCTTTATATGACTATCCTTCATACGGCTTCGGGCTTTATCTCATAGACTTTAAAGATAAGGGCTTATTGAGGACACCTTTCGCTGCTTACGCTTTCCTGTCTGTTTCTTATTGGCAGAGCAAACGCTTTGACATCAGAGGCGAATTTGCTTTGGGACTTGCCACTAATTGGGATTATTTTAGCAGAGACAATATTTTAAATACGGCTATCGGCTCACCAGTTACCTGCTACTTTGATTACGGGTTTCACCTATATTATAAGACAAATAGTAATTTTGATATTGGCTTTGGCGTTTCTTCAACTCATTTCTCTAATGGGGCATTACGCAAACCTAATAGAGGGATTAACGTTATCGCACCCCGCCTTGCCGTAAAATATAGCGGTTTTAACGAAAAAGGAAGTAGGAATGCAGGGTCTGATTTAGCCCATTCCAAAGATCCTTTACCTTCATCAAATTCATTTACCTTTGTTATTTCTGCTTTCGGTGGCGTTTTCGGACATTACTATCGGGCTTACAATTATGGCATTGCTGACTCCATTTTCCAGAAACAGTTCTTGGTTTGTGGTCTTTCGCCGTCTGTGCTTTATAATTTCAACATCAAACACTCCTTAGGGATTGGTTTGGACGTGGCTTACTTTGATATGGCTGGCAAAAGTCTTGCTATAAAGGACGAATCTATCGTTATGAGTGATGAAGTTGGCTTTATGGAGAAGTTAAATGCTGCCGTCTTCCTCGCTTATGAATATAGAATGCACAACTTCGCCCTAACGATTGAGCCTGCCATATATCTGTACAAATATAATTCGCAGACGGAAAACTCTATCTATGATGCACCTGCTTTCTATCAGCGTATTGGTGTCCGCTGGCAGTTTTCCAAGCATTGCTTTGTTGGCTTAAAACTCCGTGCATATCGGTTTAGTATCGCTCATTTTATAGAATGGAATGTGGGAGTAAAACTATGAAAATAAGAAATAGAATAACATCATTAGTGTTATTACTCTTTATAACATTAAATATAGATGCATAGGAAGTAAAGTTTGCAGAGCCTATTTTGACAAAAAAAAGCAAATGTTCAAAGATTTTAGGGAGGAGCGGAACTATGGTGATGTGTTTCCTAAAGTAAGTTTTATTGCAGGTAAATGTAACTTTTTTGGTTATCTTACGTTAATAATACTAAGCCTAAATCAAGTTTGTTAAAAATGAAGAGTATTTGCCTTATTGTATTTACGTTATTTACATTTTCATTGTCTTTTGGGCAAATTGGAATACGAGGTCAAATTGTTGATGATAGCACAAAATTACCACTGGAAATGGTTAGTGTTTCTATAAAAAATACAACCAAAGGGACTACAACAAATAAGAGTGGATATTTTTCATTAGATAAAGTTACGTTGCCTGTAACATTACTCATTTCGCATATTGCGTATGAAGCACAAGAAATATACGTTAGCACAAAAGATATAATTAGTGATGTGATTGACCTGAATATTTTTCTAATTGCACGCATTAACAGTTTAGGAACATTAACTATAAATGCCTCTCCTGTGCAGCAGTTGGAAAGATTAGTTTATGATTTTGAAGTGACAGATTCTAATTTATATCTTATTTGTAACAAAAAGGATAAAAGAATGTTACAGGTATATGATTTTAATGACTTCCTGAAACGTAGTCAAATTTTGCCCAAAGGTTGCTCTGAAATAGGCTTTGATTGTTTGAAATATATTTATGCAAAGAAAACAAATGCTACAGATTATTGGCGAATATCTTTGAAAGATACAAGTCTGATTTATACAGAATATGATTCTGTGTTAGAGGGTGTGGGAAGAATTATTGCTAATACAGATTGTTTTGTTCAAAATAAATCAGATAGTTTTGAGAAATGGTATGCTGATTTTTATAAACATAACAATCGATATAAGGTAAATACTCTCGTTGGAAATGGAGTTCATTTAATTGGTTGCTTTGATAGTGGAATTTATTTTTCTAATCAAGGCTGGTGGAAACAGTATACAGAATTGTATAGAATATACCTAAACAGAAATGGTGAATTAAGATACAATAAGGTTTATTATGCTTTTTTTGATATTGATGACTGGTTAAATCCTGCAATAGAAAATCCGACTGATTCAATTAAAATTTTAGGAAATATAAAAATAAGTAAATATGTTGCCAATCAATTACAATTATTACGCAAATCAGGAGACATTACGGAAGCATATATACAAAGAGTTATAAAAACGCCTATGCGAAACATTGTTACATTGGAGCTTAATCCGTTGCATTTATTTGTTACTTATATGCTGCAGTTGCAGGCTGTTCCTGTATATTTTATAACAACAAATAAACATCTTTTTATTTTTAATTGTGATAAAGGCTATATTTATCAACTTGATGAAAATAATTATTTGCAATCCGTTGTTAAAATGGAAAAATCAATAGCAAATGACTTTGGATGTGATATTGTTTTTAACGTAGAATCCAATCGTTGCTTTATTCGCTACAATAAGGGTAATGGTTATGTAACGCTTAAAGAATTAGACTTGCAAACAGGCAAATATATAAAGACGATTGATTTGCTAAAATCTCGCATAGAGAAGATCCGTATTGTAGATAGTTATATTTATTATACTGCTGTCGTTGAAGGTAGAAATGCAATGGAGCGCAGACTTTATAAACAAAAATTGGAATAGAATGAACGATAATTTAAAAAAAAGACGACTAAATGTTTGCCGTTTGAAAAAAAAGTTGTAATTTTGCACCCTCAAAAACATAACGGAAATGAAAAGAACATATCAACCTTCACGTAGAAAGAGAGCAAATAAACACGGCTTTAGAGCAAGAATGGCTACTGCTAACGGCAGGAGAATTCTATCCAGACGCCGCAGGCAAGGAAGAGCGAAATTAAGTGTTTCTGACGAAGCATAAAGCGTACTCTTAACTTGGTAATATAAAGAGAAGCATTCTTTGAATAAAGCAATGCTTCTCTTTTTGTTGCCTCTAAGTTTGGTAAATTATGAAATTGAGAAGAGCAAAAGTAAGAGAGATTTTAGAGAAGGTTGAAATCACCGAAGCAGCTGCCGAAGGTAAGGCGTTGGCACGGGTAGATGAGCGGGTGATATTTGTTCCCTTTGTCGTACCGGGTGATATTGTTGATATTTTAATAAGAAAGAAAAAGCAGAATTTTGCAGAAGGAGAAGCCATTGCCTTTCATAAGTTGTCGGATTTGAGAGTTGAGGCTCGTTGTCCGCATTTTGGCTTCTGCGGAGGTTGTAAGTGGCAGACTCTTCGTTATGACAAGCAACTTTTTTTCAAAAATAAACAAGTTATTGATAATCTTCAACGCATTGGAAAAATAGATTGCCGTAGGGCTTTGCCTATTCTTGGCTCGGAAAGTCAGTTTTACTATCGTAATAAATTAGAATTCACGTTCTCAAATAAGCAATGGCTATCTGTTTTGGACGCTTCAAAAGAGCAAAATGAGATAGGAGCGTTGGGCTTTCATATACCCAATTTCTTTGATAAAGTGTTGGAAATAACCGATTGTGCTTTGCAAAAAGAGCCGTCAAACTCCATTCGTAACTTTGTTAGAGAGTATGCCACCGAACATAACCTTTCTTTCTATGATATTAGAAACCACAATGGTCTGATGAGAAATCTGATAATTCGTACAAGCGAGACTGATGACCTTATGGTAATTGTGGTTTTTGCTCAGGAGTCTGAGGATATTGAACCTTTATTGCAGGCAGTTGCTACAGAATTTCCGCAGATTACATCGTTGTTATTTGCTGTTAATATGAAGTTTAATGACACTTTAAACGACCAACAGATTAACGTTTTCAAGGGGAAAGACTTTATTATCGAGCAAATGCCGTCTTTTGGAGATAAAACGAAGCTACTAAACTTCAAAATAGGGGCAAAATCCTTTTATCAAACTAACTCCAAGCAGGCTTACAAACTTTACAGTGTTGCTGCCGAATTTGCCAACTTAGATAAGGATAAGATAGTTTATGATTTGTACACCGGCTGTGGAACGATAGCCAACTTTATTGCTCAAAGCGTTAAGCAGGTTGTTGGCATTGAGTATGTGGAAGACGCTATCGTTGATGCCAAAACTAATTCCAAAGAGAACAATATTGACAATACAACGTTCTTTGCAGGGGATATGTCAAAAGTGCTTACTGATGATTTTGTCAATGCCAATCTCAAGCCTGACATCATTATCACTGACCCACCAAGAGCGGGAATGAATCCTGACGTTGTTGCTCAACTTCTGCGGATTGAAGCTAAAAAGATTGTCTATATAAGTTGTAATCCTGCCACACAAGCAAGGGACGTAAGCCTTTTGAGTGAAAAATATGATGTAGGCAGAATTCAACCTGTGGATATGTTTCCTCACACTCACCATGTAGAAAATGTGGTAGAGCTAAACCTTAAATAAATTTAATCTTTCCTAAGGGTAGTTTAGTGATTGTAAAAACAAAGCCCAACTATTTTATTTTTAGTCGGGCTTTTGTCTTTGTATTGTTGTTATTATGAATCATCTATCTTAATGAAACTTTACTGCTTTACCTCTTTGTGCTACTGCTATTTCGTAAAGGTTTGCTAACGACTCGCAGCTCTCCACACGCCGTATAGCCTCTGCAAAGATAGGTGCGACAGAAAGCACTTTTATTTTCTCACTCTGACGTCTCAACGGAATGGTATCGGTAATCAACAACTTGGTCATAGCAGAGGCTTCAATCTTAGCAATAGCCTCCCCACTCAAAACAGGGTGAGTTATCATTGCTCTTACGCTCTTTGCTCCTGATTCCATTATTAGCCCAGCCGCTTTGCACAGCGTAGAGCCAGTATCAACAATATCATCAACCAAAATCACGTGTTTGTTCTTCACATCCCCTATCAGTTGCATCGTTCCTATCTCATTAGGCTTCGTCCTCTGCTTATAGCACATAACAAACCCTGTTCCGAGAGTTTTAGCGTACTCACTTGCTCTTTTCGTTCCACCAACATCGGGTGATGCAAAAAGAATTTCATCTATGTTTTCTGTATCCTTTAGGAAAGGAATGAAGATTGAAGACGCCAAAAGATGATCAACCGGAATGCCAAAGAAGCCTTGAATCTGGTCAGCGTGCAAATCCATTGTCATAATCCTGCTCACACCTGCTGCTTGCAAAACATCGGCAATCATTTTTGCAGCAATAGGCACACGAGGCTTGTCTTTGCGGTCTTGACGTGCAAACCCAAAATAAGGGATAACGGCAACAACTTGCTTGGCTGAAGCTCTCTTTGCAGCATCAACCAGCATCAACAACTCCATAAAATTATCCGCAGGAGCAAAGGTTGATTGAATTATAAACACATCGCAGCCGCGAATGTTTTGTTCATAGCAAGGTTGGAATTCTCCGTCTGCATATTGAAAGACGGTTGAGCTTCCAAGCGGCTGTCCATAATTTATGGCAATTTCATTTGCCAAATAAGCAGTTGCTCTTCCTGCGAAGAGAACTACATGGTTTTTTTTATTTTCTTCTGGCATCGTTTTTATTATATTTTGAGGCTGCAAAAGTAAGAAAAATCTTTTAATCAAAGCAACCTCCGCATTATTTTGCGGAAATAAATGTTGTCCTCCCATAACCAGTTAAATTAAATTTATGTCTACTTTTATTAAAATTCTCACCTGCGGAAATATTTTTTGAACCTGCGACAAAATTTTTTGAACCTGCGGAAAATATTTCCGAACCTGCGGAAAAATGATTATAACCTCTTGAAAAATGATTTTCTGTGGAATAAAAATCAGATAGTATTTTTCTTAATATTTCAAGTATAATGCTAATTTTTCGTACCTTTGCAGCCGCAAAATCAAACAGAAGATGAAATATAAACAAGAAGATAACCAATTTAACCGCTATTGCGTTACGACAGCTCTGCCTTATGCCAATGGACCTGTGCATATTGGACATCTGGCTGGAGTTTATGTGCCTGCCGATGTGTATGTGAGATATTTGAGAGCAAATGATGAGGACATTGTCTTTATCGGTGGCAGTGACGAACATGGAGTTCCTATCACAATAAAGGCTCGTAAAGAAGGTGTTACGCCTCAACAAATCGTTGATAGATACCATAATGTCATCAAGAAATCATTTGAAGACTTGGGCATATCATTTGATATTTACTCTCGCACTTCTTCAAAGATTCATCATCAAACAGCATCAGAGTTTTTTAGCAAATTATACAACTCAGGCAAGTTTATAGAGCAGGTTTCTCAACAATACTACGATGAAGAAGCCAAAGCATTTCTCGCCGACCGCTATATCACTGGAACTTGTCCTCATTGTGGCAACGAAAAGGCTTATGGTGACCAATGTGAAGCCTGTGGTAGCAGCCTTTCTCCTACTGAATTGATAAACCCAAAGAGTGCGTTAAGCGGCAATGAACCTGTTTTGAAAGAGACCAAGCATTGGTATTTGCCCCTGAATGACTACGAAGATTTTATGAAGCAATGGATACTTGAAGGGCATAAGGAATGGAAAACAAATGTTTATGGACAATGTAAAAGCTGGATTGAACAGGGGCTGCAACCGAGAGCTGTTACAAGAGATTTGGACTGGGGTGTTAAAGTGCCGTTACCAAATGCAGAAGGAAAGGTGTTGTATGTTTGGTTTGACGCTCCAATAGGTTATATCTCCAATACGAAAGAGTTGTATCCCGATGACTGGCAAAAGTGGTGGAAGGAAAGGGATACAAAACTTGTTCATTTCATTGGCAAAGATAATATTGTTTTCCACTGCATCATCTTTCCGGCTATGTTGCAGGCGGAGGGAAGTTACATATTGCCTGAAAGCGTCCCAGCCAACGAATTCCTAAACCTTGAAGGGGATAAAATATCTACCTCTCGCAACTGGGCTGTTTGGTTACACGAATATTTAGAAGACTTTAAAGATAAACAAGATGTGTTGCGGTATGTGTTATGTGCCAATGCCCCTGAAACGAAAGATAATGATTTTACTTGGAAAGATTTTCAGACTCGCAACAACTCTGAACTTGTGGCAATACTTGGCAATTTTGTCAATAGGACTCTGGTGCTTACTCACAAGTTCTTTGAAGGCAAAGTGCCACAAGTCCCAGCCAATACCATAACACCATTGGAGCAGGAAGTAACAGCCGAAATAGCCAAGTTTCCTCAGCGAATAGGTTTGGCTATTGAGAACTACAAGTTTAGGGAAGCCCTGTCGGAAATGATGAATCTGGCGAGGATTGGGAATAAATACCTGACAGAATGCGAACCTTGGAAGATGATAAAGACAGATGTTGAAAGGACGGCTGCTGTCCTAAATATCAGTTTGCAAATATGTGCGAACCTTGCAATTTTAAGCGAACCCTTCCTGCCATTTACCGCAAACAAATTGACAAAAATGCTAAACCTTCCTCCTTTACACTGGTCTGATGCGGGGAAAACCGACATTATTAAGCCAAATTCGCCAATAGAAAAGCCAGAACTCTTATTTGAGATAATAGATGACCAAGCCATTGAGGCTCAAATAGCGAAGCTCGAAGCCACAAAGCAATCCAACCAATTAGAAAATGCGTCTGTTGAGCCTCAAAAGCCGAATATTTCTTTTGAAGACTTCTCTAAAATGGACATACGCACAGCCACTATTATAGCTGCCGAAAAGGTTGCAAAGACTAAGAAGTTGTTGAAACTGACAGTTAATACCGGCATTGATACACGCACCATAGTCAGCGGAATAGCGGAGTACTTTGAGCCTGAACAGATAATCGGCAAGCAAGTTAGCGTATTGGTCAATCTTGAAGCTAAGGAATTGAAAGGTATCACTTCACAGGGTATGATACTTATGGCGGAGAATGCTGATGGTTCGTTGCACTTCGTCAGTCCTTGCTCGCAGTTAATAAATGGTGCGGAGATAAGATAGGTACAAATACACATTACTACACGAACAAACGCCGCTTCACAGAGTAGTATCTAATCTGATATACTACTAATTTCTATTGCAATACTATCTTATAAATGGTCTTTGTTTGACTTGTTATCTTAAATCGGTCATCAAGCCGCTTACCAACAACCCATATTATGTCTTCACCAGAGCATAGAAGCCATTGATTTTCCTTATCCCAGAGGGAATACTTCAAATTAGTGAAAAAATCACTCAGTTTCTTGGGTTTATTAGAACCAAAAGGGACAAAACTATCGCCTTTTTTCCATTTACGCAACACCAAAGGGAAGGTCAGCAAATCATAATCCAACATAACTATAGTCTTCTGTTTAGGAATTGAAATGAATTGCAAATCCCGCAGAACTTCCATTTGCAACGTCAAAGGCTCTATTATCTTTGTCTGCTGTTGCTCAATGGCATACTCCTTCACTTCTTCATCCATCAGCTCATTGATGATGATATATTCTCTGTCACGGATGGCTCTAAATGTTTCAGAAAAGAATTGCTTCCCTGATATGTCTTCAAAAAGACTGTCCTCTATCATATTTATTGTTGCCTCGTTAAAACCATATTGTGAGAAGATTTCAAAGAGAAATATCTTTATCGGATTAAGTTCTTTGAGACTTGCAATGGGTATTTTCACTATCCCTTTCTTGTCATAAATGATTATATTCTGACGCACTTTGTCTATCACGGTACGAAAAACCTGCTCTGTCTGACGAAATCTCTCTATCTCACGCCGTATTGTTATGTCAAAGTTAGGGGCAATCTCTCTAAAGATAGGAAAAACCTCCTTTCTAATTCTGTTTCGGATGATTTCAATAGACTGGTTTGAAGAGTCTTCAATATGCTGTATGTCGTTCTTTTGGGCATATTGGACGATTTTTGCCTTTGAAGCAAATAGCAAAGGACGAACAACCTGTCCGCTTCTTGGTAAAATGCCATGCAGACCAGATATTCCTGTACCCCGCAGCATATTTATAAACATCGTTTCCGCCGAATCGTCACTGTGATGACCCGTAACCAAATAGTCAAATGAATATTGGTCAAGCAGTTCCTTAAACCAGTCATACCGCAACTGCCGTGCAGCCATTTCTAACGATTTTTTTTCCTGCCGCATATAGGAAACAGTGTCAAAATCTTTCATAAAGCACTGGTCAATGTTGTGTTCTTCTGCATATTTTTTTACAAACACAGCGTCAGCATCTGACTCCTCTCCGCGAAGATGAAAGTTACAATGAGCCACCGCAAATTTGTACCCTGCTTTGAGCAATAAATCGCAAAGCACGATAGAGTCCATACCGCCACTGAGGGCGACCAACAGCCTGTTTTCTTGTGTAAATAAGGCATTATCCTTTATAAATTTATCAAATTGTTCAAGCATTTCCTTCAAATTTTCGTTGCAAAGATACAAAACTTATTTCAGTGAGAAACAAAAAAACTTCAATTTCATCTTATAGTGTCTCGTTACACTAAAACGCCACCTTAATTTTCTAAAGTGGCGTTTCAGTGTCACGAAACGCCACTTCGTGACGCTGAAACGCCGCTTTAGGAAAATGAAGCAGAGTTTGGCTAAATTGTTAAGTTAAAAAAAATCACTAAATTTGCACCCGCAAACAATAGAATAAAACTATGGCTAATATATTTGAACAACGCAAGGAAAAAGGTGAGCGAATCCTTTCCTCAATGAGAAATATTAAGCATTTGATTGCTGTCGGTAGCGGCAAGGGTGGTGTAGGTAAATCAACTGTTGCTGCTAATCTTGCCATTGCTTTGGCACAGAAGGGCTTCCGTGTAGGGTTAGCCGATGCGGATATTTATGGTCCGTCCATTCCTACTTTATTTAATATTGATGATAATAAGGTTATGGGGACGGAAGTGGAGGGCAAATCGTATATCCTGCCATTTGAGAAGTTCGGAATAAAATTGATGAGTATTGGCTTCTTTGTTGAAAAGGATAAGCCTTTGATATGGCGTGGTCCTATGGCATCTAACACTCTTAATCAGTTATTAGTGGAAACTCTTTGGGGAGAATTGGACTACCTTATAATAGATACTCCTCCCGGAACAGGGGATATTCAGCTCACTTTGACGCAAGATTTCCCTCTTTCAGCGGCTATGTTTGTCTGTACGCCACAGCAATTAGCCGTAGCAGATGTTCGCCGAGCCGTAAATATGTACAAAAACGAGAAAATAAATATTCCGATCTTGGGACTTGTAGAAAATATGGCTTATTTTACTCCAAAGGAGCTACCAAACAACAAATACTACATTTTTGGTAAAGACGGAGCACAACAACTTGCACAAGAGTTGAACTTGGAACTGCTTGTCCAAATTCCCATTAGCGAGGATGTCTCACTGACTAACGACAACGGAAATCCTATTGCTCTTGATTATACTTCTATGGAAGGAAAAACGTTCGGTGAATTGGCAACTATCGTATCTCAAAGGCTAAAATAATCCTACAACCAGCGTTTCCGCTTAAAGTAAAAGAGAAATCCGACTATTATAATGAGCATTATGCCACATATAATGATAAAGTCCCAATGCCCATCAAAGAGAGGTAAATCTACATTCATCCCATAAATCCCAGAAATCACAGTTAGCGGAAGCATTATAGTAGAAATGAAGGTGAGAACTCGCATAATCTCATTAGTTTTGTTTGTCTGCAGCGAATCAAACGTCTTAGACAAACCAACAACCAACTCTCCGTAATCCTCAACCATATCAAACATCTTTTGGTATTGGTCTAATATATTTCCCCAATACTCTTCCATATCCTCAGCATACCCTTTTATTCCGCCCGATTCAAATTGGTGGAAGACGCGTATTTGAGGTTTGAAGGTGGTGTTAAGGAAGATGACGTTCTTTCTGGTGATTGAAATATGTTCAATAACCTTGTCGGCGTTCTTTGTGAAGATGTCGTAGTTTATTGCATCAACCTCAGAGCCTATTCTCAAAATCAATGTGTATGTTTCAATCATTAGTCTGTCCAAAATATTGTAAAGCAATGTATCAGACGAGGCTACAAGCTCCGCAAGTTCGCCCTCACCCTTGCCTTGCTGCCCCTGCATATCCTTAAATAAGTTTTTAACAACCCAATGAGAACGTCCGATGGTAACAATGTAGTCTTTGCCCCAAAAGATTTTCACTTCCTTTACGCGGACAAAACGATTGGCTTTATCAAAATAAGGAAAATGCAAAATAAGGAAATAATAGTCATCGTATTCATCTATTTTGGGACGCTGATTGACACTTCGGCAGTCCTCAATATCTAAGGGGTGGAAGCCGAAGGTATCCAACAAAAAATCATAATCCTCTTCGCTCGGATTGAGGACGTGAACCCACTTAACGTTTTCAAAGTTTATTGTTTCTATCACGACTTTTCCTCCTATTTTTTGTACATTATCCTGTTTTACAAGGGTGCAAAGTTACGATTTTTTTCTTAAAATCAATATTATTTTACGCTAATTATGCTGAATGAATGCTAAAAAAGTTACTACAAACAATCGTTATGAATAATTTTTTGTACATTTGCCACAAATTAAAACTCATATCGTTATGACAAAATCAAAGAAAATTTTAGCCCTTGTAGCTTTTGCTACATTGTTTGTAACTATGACTATGTCTTGTTCAAATAACAAAAATATTGTTGCAAAACACCATTGCATTGATGAGGGCGAAGATGACGATGGTGTGATATGTTGTCCAGTAGAAACACAGGCAGTGTTTCCTTTGGAAGAAGGATTATATGCCTATATTGAAAAAAACTTAAAATATCCGGAAGCAGCAAAGGAAG
>JAISLH010000017.1 GCA_031260565.1 Bacteroidales bacterium | reverse complement strand
GGGATATTTTTAAGTGTTTCTGTTAAGAATTGCCAGAACAAGCCAACAGATTTAACATTCACTCTCTCGTCAGGTGAATGTGGGCTTTGGATTGTTGGACCAAAGGAAATCATATCCCAAGAAGGATAAACTCCTCCTAAGAGTCCGCATTCCAAACCTGCGTGAATAGCCATTACCTTAGCCTCCTTGTTGAACAAATCCTTGTAAGTCTTCTGCATTAAACTCAAAATAGGCGAGTCCATATTAGGTTTCCAGCCCGGATACCCTCCTGTAAATTCTACATTCGCCGAAGTATTTGTGGCAACTGACTCCATCATATTCACTAAGTCCTCTTTGGAACTATCAACCGAAGAACGCAGCAAACAGGATATGGTAGCCGTACGGTCTTCTGTCTTTACGATTGCAAGATTTGAAGATGTCTCTACAAGCTCCGGCATAGAATCACTCATACGATAAACTCCGTTAGGTAGCCCATAAACCAAGCGTATCAGTCTATTTAATTTTGCCTTGCCGATAGCCATTTTTGCCTGTTCGCAAGGTTTGAATGTTACTTCTACGTCAGGGTCGGTAAGAGCCAATTCCTTGCGTATTTTGTTAGCCTCTTCTTCTATGACAGCCCTTGCCTTAGCTACGTTTAAGCCTGCAATAGCCACTTTAGCGGTAGCCTCTCTTGGAATAGCATTACGCAAAGAGCCTCCATTGATTTCGCAAGTCATCACATTCAAGTCTTTCAACGCATAAAGTATGCGGAACAAAGCCTTATTTGCATTACCACGTTGCAGTATTATATCCATACCACTATGTCCGCCTTTCATACCCTTAACGGTTAGATTGAAAGTAGAAGCAGTGCTTTTTACAGATTCAGTACTGAAATCAAGCGTAATAGTAGCATCAACTCCTCCTGCACAGCCTACATAAAGCTCTCCTTCTGTTTCGCTATCAAGATTCATCAATATGTCTCCCTTCAACACGCCGGGCTTCAAGCCAAAAGCTCCTGTCATACCGGTTTCTTCATCAATGGTAAAAAGAACCTCAATAGGCGGATGTACCAATGTTTTGTCCTCCAACACAGCCAAAGCAGCCGATACTCCTATGCCGTTGTCAGCACCAAGTGTCGTTCCTTTGGCTCTTACCCATTCGCCATCTACATAAGGCAAAATAGGGTCTTTTTCAAAGTCGTGTTCTGTGTCGTTGTTCTTTTGCGGCACCATATCCAAATGGGCTTGCAGGATTACACCTTTTCTGTTTTCCATACCTTTGGAAGCGGGTTTTCTTATAATAAGATTGCCTGTTTCATCTACCAAGTATTCCAATTTTTGTTCTTTTGCGAAGCCTATTAACGCCTCTCTAACGGCTGCTTCGTGCTTTGACGGGTGCGCAATGGAGCATATATTGTCAAAATGCTTCCATACGGCTTTCGGATTTAAGTTACTTATTTCACTCATTGTACTATAAAGTTTTTAATGATTTTTTTTATTATAATTTATCTTTATTATCGTAGTTTATGTTGCCAAAGGAAAGTATTCCTATAATGTTTGAAGTCAGCCAAATCAAGTTTCTCTTCACTCAAAGCGTAGAGGCAAGTGCCGCTACCGCTCATTGAAGCAAATTTTGCCCCTTTTGCGTACAGCAATTCCTTATATCGCTTGAGCAAAGGGTACTTTCGGAAGGCATAAAGCTCAAAATCATTCCTCAAACGAGGACGCCACCATTTTATATCATACATTTTGTCATACCTTACCCTGCTTAAACGAGGGATAACGTTAGCATAAGCCTCCTTTGTGCTTATTCCCTGAGGTGATTTGACCAACGAAAGCCACCAGCCACTAAGATTAACATCCGTATCGTTGAAAATATTTCCGCAACCCGTTACATACTTAGGTTCATCTTGCAGAAAGAAAGGACAATCACTGCCTATCTGTGAAGCATAACCAAACAACTGCTCATCGGAAAGGTTTAACGCCAAAACCCTGTTCATAAGTCGCAGAGCATAAGCCGCATCAGAGCTCCCTCCTCCCAAGCCTGCCTGAGACGGAATGACTTTATGAAGATGTATGTCAAGGTTTGGCATAGATGGAAAGTTCATTTTCACAAGATGGTATGCCTTCATCACCAAATTATCCTCCGTTTTCCCCATACCAAGATCAAGTCCTGTTTGAATGAAATTGGTTTTACTGCCGCTGTTTGGGCGTATTTCCAACACATCTCTTAAAGGGATAGGATACATCAAAGACTTGATGTTATGGTATCCGTCAGGACGTTTCTTTACTATGTTCAAGCCAATGTTTATTTTGGCATTAGGGAAAAATATCATATTACTTCTTCCTCATTTTTTACTCAATAGAATGGGCAAAGATACAAAAAAAATCACTACTACTAATCAAAAGCACTTTTTTTCTTTGCTTTTACTCAATCTTCACCTTCTTTTGACGCCACTAAATCCCACTTTAATTTCACCAAACGCCACCTTAACTTTCCCAAACGCCGTTTCATTTCCACCAAACGCCACTTAAAATTCGGTAGGTATATACCAAAAATTCGGTAGGTATATACCAAACGAACGATAGGTATATACCAAATGAGCGTTTGGTATATACCTACCGAATTTTTGGTATATACCTACCAGATTTTAAACGCCACTTCAGCAAAATGAAATGGCATTTGGAAAAGTTAAAACAGGAGTTAGAAAAGCTAAACAGTCCTTTCCATAAGATAGTTAATATCACAAATACACTTATTTTTATAAGGAGATTAAGATAATAGCGTAACTACTGACAAAACGAAAGCCCGATGAAGTTTAATCATCGGGCTTTTATTTCGTTGTTTCTTAGTAGAAAGATGTAAAGCTATCCCTTATTCACAGAGCCAAGAACGTTGATTATTTTGTGCATATAGAGTTCTTTTAATCTGTCACGGGCAGGTCCTAAGTACTTTCGTGGGTCAAATTCTGTTGGCTTGGTAGCCAAAATCTCGCGAACTGCTGCCGTCATAGCTATTCTGCCGTCAGAATCTATGTTTATCTTACAAACCGATGACTTTGCTGCACGGCGTAGTTGCTCTTCTGGAATGCCTATTGCGTCTTTCATCTGCCCGCCATAACGATTGATGATAGCCACTTGGTCTTGCGGCACAGACGATGAGCCATGCAAAACGATAGGGAAGCCGGGTATTCTTTTCTCTATTTCTTCCAAAATGTCAAAACGCAGAGGCGGCGGAACAAGAATACCATTTTCGTCTCTTGTGCATTGCTCTGGCTTGAACTTATTAGCCCCGTGAGACGTACCGATAGATATAGCAAGGGAATCAACGCCTGTCTTGCTAACAAAATCTTCTACTTCCGAAGGCTGAGTATAGCTATGAGTTTCCGAAGACACCTCATCTTCCACACCAGCCAAGACTCCAAGCTCACCTTCCACCGTTACATCATACTTATGTGCATACTCCACAACCTTAGCCGTCAATTCCACATTTTCATTGTAAGAATGGGAAGAGCCGTCAATCATAACAGAAGAAAAGCCGTACTCTATGCACGATTTACACAGCTCAAATGTATCACCGTGGTCTAAATGCAGTACGATAGGTACGTTGAAGCCTAATTCTTTTGCATATTCTACTGCCCCCTGAGCCATATAACGCAACAGGGTTTGATTGGCATACTTCCTTGCTCCCGACGAAACTTGAAGGATAACAGGGGATTTGGTTTCCACACAAGCCTGAATGATAGCCTGCATCTGTTCCATATTGTTGAAGTTGAAGGCGGCAATAGCATATCCACCTTTCATTGCTTTGGCAAATAATTCTCGTGAATTAACCAAGCCTAAATCTTTATAATTAACCATAGATTATCGTTTTATTTTTTTGATTATTTCCTGTAATTTGTTAAAATGTTGTCTGCTTCCTTTCACCAACGGCAAGCGAAGATTGTTCTGTACAAGCCCTAAGACTTCCAAAGCAGATTTAATGCCTGTAGGATTACCTTCTTCAAAGATAGTATTTGAAAACGGCAGCAATTTATCGTGAATGACTCTTGCCTGTTTGAAGTCGTTTTTTAAGCATAGATTAACCATCTGCGACATAAGGTCAGGGAAAGCATTGGCAGTAACAGATATAACACCCTTCATACCTATTGACATCAACGGCAAAGTCAAGGCATCATCCCCTGAAAAGACTACAAAGTTCTTAGGTTTATTGCGAAGTATTTCCATACATTGAGCGAAGTTACCTGACGCTTCCTTGACACCCATTATATTGGCATTGCTTTCGGCAAGAGCTAAACAAGTCTCGGCAGAAAGATTGACACCAGTCCTGCTTGGAACGTTATACATTATTATCGGTAATGGTGAAGCATCAGCAATAGACTTGAAATGCTCAAACAATCCCTTCTGATTTGGTTTATTGTAGTAAGGTGTAACATTAAGAATTGCCGCTATTTTTTCACTGCTTACCGAGCAAAAATGTTTCAAACGCTTAATGCAGGCAGACGTATCATTCCCACCTACACCCATAACTACAGGCACTCTGCCATCAACGCAATCAAGAGAATATTCCAGCACCGCAAGCTGTTCCTGTTCTTCCAAAGTAGATGTTTCTGCCGTAGTGCCTAAAGACACAATGAAGTTGCAACCGCCGTCAATGGTGTAATTGATTAAGTTTTCCAAAGAAGTAAAATCTATGTTCCCTCCCTTGTGTAAAGGGGTAACCAAAGCCACTCCCGTACCTTTTAATTTAGATGACTGAGCCATAATTTGTATGTTTTAAGAACTGCAAAGATAAACAAATTTTATTAAAAGGACTATTTTCAAGCCATAAATACATATTTTTGTATCATTGGTTGTTTATTTTTATTGTATGGAACTACTTTCAAGTTAGTGGTAACTACTTTTAGTCAAAATGTAGTGGGGTCGAATAATTATCCGACCCCACCCATATATTGATTATTGTTGTATATATCTACTTATTGAACGACTATCTTGCCACGTGCGATAATCTTGCTGCCTTCTTTTACTACGTAGAAATACAATCCTGACGGCACATCTGCATGTAAAGTCTGCATTGTAGAACTTATCCTGCTTGCCATAACCTTACCGCCAATAGCACTGAACAACTCCAATGAGCCATTACTAACAGGTGAAGACAGGGCAAGAGTGAAGCTGCCCGTTGTAGGATTAGGATAAACAACTGCATTGACAGATGATTCCTTGATGTCATTAAGTCCCACAGGGTCGCTAAAGTTACATCCAAAAGCCAAAGTATTATAAAATGCCTGTATCGCATCTGCTCTTTGTCGCAAAAGAGCTAATGAGGTCAGTTCGTTTGCTCCTGCACTGTCCCATGCAAAAGGATATGCCAAATCTATGCAAAAAGCCTCCCCTGCAAAAAGATAATCCAACTTAAAAGACATAACACCACGTCTATCTCCCGGTGAATTACCTACTGAACTCTCTGTCCAGCCTTCGCCCAATTCAGGATAGCCGTCATACATATAATTGGCAGGTGTCGCTGTTGTACCTGTGTTGCAGCCATCACCTCCATAAAGCATAGGCTGTCCATTTTTCCACACACCTCTCATATAGTTGTAATAGTGAATAGCGTCCGTAGGCTCACCATTAATTGTGCCATTCGCATTATTATAATAAAGAAACTTATCAGCATTAGCATTCAAAAACATAACACCTTGTGCCGGTGGATTACCAAAATAAGCTCCTGCACCGGGACCATCTACTGCCTTACCATTGTAGCCATAAAACATATTACGAACACTGTCATAGCCCACAAAATCATCACCTGAATAGCCTAAATCAATGTCTGTCCAAGAGCCAAAATAGAAATTGTGATAGTCGTTTGACGAACGATTGATGACACTATAACTTATGAAGATAGTATTTGGCAAAACCTCAGTATTAAGAGTAGATTGAGTAGCATTTAAGTCATAAGCAAAAGCCATAGCATGCACTTCCGCGCCTATAGCATTAGGACTATGAGACTCTGTATGCTCTCCTGCTGCATCATTGAAGATAAAGAAAACAGCTTGGTCGCCTCTTATTTGCGGATAATCGCCGTTTTGAGGGTCATAAATATCATTGGAATTAACATCTACATAAGGGGCTAAATTGTGAGCTTCGCCGTTGGCTTCATTTCCGTTACCTGCCCAGTTTGCAATAGCTTCTGGCATTTGGTAATCACTCTCCCAGTAGTGTGCAAGGTGATAATCAATGTCTGCTTTGCTTACTTTCCAAACACGATTGTAGCGTTGCATATATTCTTCATCATAATTGGTAGCAACAGGTCCTGCAAAGTAATCATCCCCATCCTGACCAAAGCATTGTGCCGCAAGATGTAAAATTTCTCCTGTGCCAAGACCGCCAAGCCAAATATGACCTGCAAAGATTGAAGTAGCACTTCCGTCTTTAGGGGCGAAAAAACCTGCATTGCTTCCATTCTGAAACAATGTTCCGTCAGAATGGAATAAGGCTGCAATGTTGTTTAAGTCCAACCTCTGGGCAGCAGAAATCTTTGTAAGTGTGAAATCATCTATTGCAGCGTTGTCCGACATCCATATATTCCAGAAATAAAGCAGTAATTCGGCTGTAGTCGTAGGATTAGCCCAAGTAATTCTAATATTATTCTCCACCCAACCATTTTCTAACGGTGTTTTCTCCCAATAAAAACCATTATTGGAAATAACAATATTTATCAGGCTATCCATTTCATAGCTATAAAGCGCTAATTGGGCATATTCATTTGGCAAACCCAGATGATAAGTGTAGAATTTGAGAGTATAGACCGCTCCTTCCTCCATAGTCATCGGAAGACTGGAAAAATTCAACAAAGAGCTTCCTTGATTAGAAATCTGACAAGCTATGCCACCATTGTAGCCTTCTACCTGTCCAATGTTTGATGCTGGCAAGGTGTTCTGCGAGCCGCCCCAACCAACAGGGTAACCATTTTCCCAAGTCTCAAAATCACTTTGGAAAATCACTTGTCCGTTCATAGTTATTGCTGCAAAAACGCATGCAACAACAGAAATAATGCTTTTTTTCATAGCGTTAAGAATTTAAATTAAGACAATATTGTCATTGCAAAGGTACATAAAATATTCAAATAACAAATCTTTTTTAATGATTTTTTACTCCAGCTCATCAAACTCCAACTTTTTTGCCCACATTTCTTCAATAGAGAAAAGCCAAAACCTGCTTCATTTTCCTAAAGCGGCGTTTCAGCGTCACGAAGTGGCTTTTCGTGAC
>JAISLH010000079.1 GCA_031260565.1 Bacteroidales bacterium | reverse complement strand
TTTCACGTATTATCTATAAACAAAAAAAGCAATATGAAAAGGCATATCTTTATACGGAATATGACGAAAATGACCTGACTTATTTTATATTATACAATCTCCGTGTGATGAAAACGGCTTTTGATGAATTGAAACGATATATAGAACGTAAAACAGAAGAAAACGATAGTATTTTGGTATTGTCTCGTATTCCAGGCATAAACCAGAGACAGGCACAAATTATAAAAATTGTACAAGAAAGACCCAACGTTGCTTTTTCTGTTAAGGAAATAGAAAGCCGTTTTTCTGTGTCAAATCAAACAGCACGAACCGATTTATATGCTTTGGTTAAATTGGGATATTTAATAGAAATACAGATGAATAAACGAAAGGTTGCTTTTGTTAAATCAAAAGAATTTGATGACAAACTTGTGAATTTCTCCTAATTAGTGATAAATTAGGAGAAATTCACAAAACACTTCTTGAAACTTCAAGATTTATCAACAATCAAGAAGAAATAGTTGAAATTTGACGATAAACTTATCAACTTTTCCCAATTTATTACTAATTAGGAAAAGTTGTATTTATTGCCTGCCGTTATTGTTGTGATAAGATTTTGAGACTTTGCTCTATCTGCGAATAAAGTACGGTCTTGTTGAGAATACGTTTGTTTTGGTCTAAGATATACAATTCAGGTGTTAGCTCAACGTCTAAACCATATCGTTTTTCTATTTCCTCAGGCGAAGACCTTAAAACAATCCATTCAAAAGGGTGTTGCTGATGATAAGTCAAGCCCACATTGAGGTCTTTCTCCAAATCAATGGAAAATATCTCCACATCAAAAGTGTCTTTTTTTGTTCTGTAAAACTCTTCCAGCACCTCCAAATCCTGTTTGCATGACTCGCAAGACGCAGCCCAAAAGTAAAGTATAGTAAATTTATGCTTTACATCATACAACGACTGCTTTGCCCCGCTGAAGTCAAAGGCAGTAACGTTGGGCATACGATTACCGGGAAGGAAAGGCTTAACTTTATTGGCTAATGTTTGATGATAGTTTAACTCAGAGGGCGGTATATCATAATAACTTGCCGTCTTGCTAACAAAATCCACCAAGAGAACATAAGTCCTTTCATTGAACGAAAACGGCATACGACTATAATGATTGAGATAATAGTTTAAGATATAAGACGCATAGAGCTTACCACCTTTTGCAAGAGCAGTCTCACAAAATTCTTTCAGACAAATGAAGATACTATCAGAGTTCTGAGCCGTTATTTTATTCACGTATGACTCAAAACGCTGAAAAAAGAACGGCGTATATAGTATTCGCTCATCATTAAAAGCAAAATCGTCCCAATAATGAGAGCGAAAATAATAGGCATATTCACTTTCCATTCCTTCCCTCAGCTTTCCATCAACGATAAATGTATCATCAACAACGGGAGCTTTGAGACTATTAACCAAGACGCTCATTATGTTGGTGGGATAGAGTCTGTAAAACTCCTCAGAGAACGTCTCCCACGCCGCATAAGCCGTGTTATAAAGATGACGTACGGAGTCTTTATTGAGTTGCTTGTCATTGTTTATCTGCAATTTATATTCGTATTCGGCAAGACGTATCTTACGGTTCTGATTCTGATAATCCAAATAATGCTCATTCGCTTCACAGCCTTCAACCCAATAAAATCCTGACGGCTCTATACCGATAGCAAACCTCGTAGCAGTGTCTAAAATGAAGCTAAACATATCCTCCAAGCGTGAAGAAACGGTTAGCACTCGTGGCACTTGCTTTTTAGCCTTCCATATAAAGGATTGGTCTTTGCCCTGTTTAATGCTGTCCAAGACAATAATATCCTTGCCGTAAGCTCCTTTTATGTAGATAATAGAATCCTCAAAATCCTTAATCCAAAATGTAATATCATAATCCTTCTGTGCCACACCAAAGAGCGGCAACAAGGTTAAAAAGAATGCTATTTTTAGTTTTGTCATTTATTCCTTTGTTTTAATTTATTGTTATCAAGAGATAGAAAATTAAAGCTTTGTTTTATTTTTATGGCTTAAAGCGTCCATCTTCAACAGCCTGCAAATAGCCTTCCAAATTCTCACCTGCTATCTTTTTGCCGATAATTATGTTGTTGGAGTTAAGGATAAAAACCTGCGGAGTGGTCTCTATGTCAAAATATTCCCTCCAATCTAACGTTGCTTCCATTCCATAAACATCTATCCATTTGGTTTTATAAATATTGAGCTTCTTCTGCCAGTCTTCTTGAGAGCCATCTGTGCAGACAGACAATACTTCAATATTCAGTTTCTCTTTATTTTTGTTATAAAACTCTACTATCTTAGGCATTTCTATCGCACAATGGCTACACTCTGGCGACCAAAAGAGCAATATCTTATATTTACTCTGCAGAGAATAAACATCACGCCATACGCCGTTATAGTCCGGACAGGCGAAGTTAGGTATCGTTTTCCCTAACAATATATTCTCCCATTGCTCTGCTCTTCTGACTTCACTGTCTGTTGCCGAAGGAGGCATCCACCACGCCTTCCCCGTCCTGTAATATTGCTTTATCATTTGGACATAAACCTTATCCTGACCCATAACCGTACTTTTAAGATAACGCTCTGTTATATTATGAACTACGAAGCGATACATATTGCTGTCAGTACATCTGGCTATGATTTTGTTGGCATAAAGCAAGATAGAGTCTTCACGTTCATACTTCAAAACATCATTGAAGTATCTCTCATAAATAGTACAGAAAACGCCTTTTGGAGTGCGTAACAAGCCACCACAACCAAAATCTATATTGTCCAAATAATGCTCCTTATACCACGTAAAACGCTCCTCCTCATACTTAACACTATCCCCCTTAAACTCAAATGACGGCACGACAACAGGCTTTGTGCAGTTGAGAACCTTAGACAGAATATGATTAGGATATTTAGCCACAAATACTTCTTTGACGCTGTCGTTCTGATTTCGCAATACGTCATACTGCCTGTTGTATTCACCTTCGCCAATCGTTTCTTTACTTCTCATAAGGACTTTTAACTTATCGCTTAAATCATTGGTAGCCTTCAAATAATCAAAGTATATAACGTTTTGCTCAGAGTTCTTAACCTTCATATTACGCGTCCAGTCGGCATCATCTGTCGTCAGAGTAAAATTTCGGCTATCACTGATAACAAACTCGCAGAACTTGCCGTCTTTGTTGGTGAAAAAGTAAATTCCATCGTCCAACTTCTTATCTTTTTTAGTAAAGATAAAGCCTTTTTTAGTAGCACGGGCAGTATCTACCGCATAAGTATTGTCTAAATAATAATTGCCCAAATAGAGAACGGAGTCACTATTGTTTTGAATATTGACCACGATTTTATATTGCCCCTTAGCACTTAGCGTAAAGCACAGAGCGGCAAAGATAACGATTGAATGAAGAATATTTTTGTTCATAACATCTTTCTATTTTTTTACCTACATATAACACTTAAAACGTCCTTTGGGTAACATTTATTGCAAAATAAAATTACATATTAACTTTAAGATTGCAAAATTAAGCATTTTTTCTAATAAATTACCCTTTCGGCTTCACCAAACGCCGCTTTATGTTGCCAAAAAGTAGCTAAAAAAAGGGGATAGTTGTTTTTAATTATCCCCTTTGTGCATTACGTATAGATTTATATACTTTTGGCTTAACTGATTAGTATTACCAAATAATCCTTGTGCCGCTGTGAGGGTTGGACAGTTGAGATGCTTCGGTTATTATACACTCTTTGCCGCCGTTTTTGACAAAATACAGGGCTGCTCGTATCTTTGGAGCCATTGAACCTTCGGCAAAGTGTCCCTGTGCCAAATATTCTTCGGCTTGTTTAACGCTTATGACGTCCAAAGCCAGCTCACCG
>JAISLH010000078.1 GCA_031260565.1 Bacteroidales bacterium | reverse complement strand
ATAGTAATGGAGCAATCCCCCGTAGTCGTCCTTTACTACGACCAAGTGCTACGCTTTTCGCAAAAGAACATTGAAGGCTTAGAGTCCAACCCAATGAACTTGCTGCTGCTCAAAAAAGTCAAAAAACACTGACAACCTTTGCTTTAATTTCAATAAAACACCATTTCCTCTTAGCAAAATAGTATTTCAGCCGTCAGACTTGCTATTTCATATCAACCTATATCCACCACGTTAAGCCCTTACCTTTTAACCATTGCTTCGCAGGCTCAAATCCACGTTGTGCTGCCTTCTTATAACACTCTATAGCCTTTTCTTCGTTCCCGCTTTCCCCATAAGCAGTTCCCATATAGCAATATGCCTCTGCGAAATCAGGTTTTAATTTTATTACTTCCTTATAACATTCAATAGCCTTTTCGTATTGTCCATTCCAAAGACCATAAGCAGTTCCCATATTGAAATATGCTACTGCGTGATCAGGCTTTAATTTTATCGCTTTCTCATAACATTCAATAGCCTTTTGGTATTGCTCATTCCAGTAACTATAAATAATTCCCATATTTCTATATGCCTCTGCTAAATCAGGCTTTAATTCTATCGCTTTCTCATAACATTCTATCGCCTTTTCGTATTGCCCATTCCAATTATAATAAGCATTTCCCATATTGCAATATGCCTCCGCTAAATCAGGATTTAATCCTATTGCTTTCTCACAACATTCTATTGCCTTTGCGTATTGCCCATCCCAATCTTTATAAGCAATGCTCATATTGCTATATGCCTCTGCGTAATTAGGCTTTAATTCTATTGCTTTCTCGCAACATTCAATCGCCTTTGCGTATTGCCCATTCCAATCTTTATAAGCATTTCCCATATTGTTATATGCCTCTGCTAAATCAGGATTTAATTCTATTGCTCTCTCATAATATTCTATCGCCTTTGCGTAATACTGCTTTATTTCTGCATAAACAATTCCCATATTGCAATATGCCCTTGCTAAATCAGGGTTTAATGCTATTGCCTTCTCATAACATTCTATCGCCTTTTCGTATTGCCTATCCCAAGCATAATAAGCATATCCCATATTGTTATATGCCCCTGCGTAATCAGGATTTAATTCTATTGCTTTCTTATATTGTTTAATTGCCTTTTCGTATTGCCCTTTCCAATCTTTATAAGCATTTCCCATATTGTTATATGCATCTGCATAATCAGGCTTTAATTCTATTGCTTTTTCATAACATTCAATAGCCTTTTCGTATTGCCCTTTCCAATCACTGTAAGTACTTCCCATATTGTTATATGCATCTGCATAATCAGGCTTTAATTCTATTGCTTTTTCATAACATTCAATAGCCTTTTCGTATTGCCATTTCCAATCACTGTAAGCACTTCCCATATTGTTATATGCCACTGCAAAATCAGGCTTTAATTCTATTGCTTTCTCGTAATATTCTATTGCTTTTTCATAATCCTGCTTCCAATAAAAATAAGCAAGTCCCATATTGTTATATGCGAGTGCGAAATCAGGCTTTAATTCTATTGCTTTCTCGTAATATTCTATTGCTTTTTTGTAATCCTGCTTCCCTTCTGCATAAGTATTTCCAATATTGTTATATGCCACTACGTCATTAGGGTCTAATTCTTCTACTATTTTCTTATAATATTTTATTGCAGTATCCCAATGTTCTTCTATGTGAGCAGCGTAGGCTTTTAAGAAATAATCGTCTGCTGTTTTTGGGTTTGTAAGCCTTTCTACGGCTGTTATAACTTCTGCTTTCTTCTCTTCGGAAGCGTCTTTTGGCTGTGTAAATTTTATAGTCTTTAATAATTCTTCATGCCTTTGAGCCTCTAATGCGGCTTTTTCTTCTTCTCGCTTCTTTTCTTCTTGCTTTAATTTCTCTTCTTCGGCTTTTTTGGCTTCTTCTTTTCGCTTATCACGAAAGTATAGTATAAGCATAATTACACCAACTATCGTTCCAAGAATAGTTATTATGCTTATAGTTGTGTTGTCAATGATAAAATCCCATAACGTATTTAATATATTCATCATAAATCTTATATTTTCAGGCGGCAAAGGTATAAAATTTCTTTTATTTCTTATAATAAAACACTCGAATAAAGTTACAACTTAGCCAAACAGCGTTTAAACTTAGCGAAGTAGTGTTTTAATTTGTTCAAACAGCGTTTTAAATTCGTTTGATGTACATCTTATTTTCATTTGATGTACATCTTATTTTTATTTGATGTACATCTTATTTTCATTTGATGTACATCTTATTTATTTTTGATGTACATCTTATTTATTTTTAATGTACGTCAAATGAATTTTAAACGCTGTTCCCGCAAATTAAAACACTGTTTGAGCAAATTAAAACGCTGTTTCAATGAACTTAAACGCCACTTTAACAACTTAAAACAGGGCTTTTGTGAGTTCTTTGCCTGATTTATGAAAATAAATGATTATCTTTGCAGTCTGTAACAAAGGGAAGTATTATCAAAAAACCAAAATAATATGTCGTATAAGTATAAAGTAAAACGGAAAGTTGGAACGATTAACCCCGAAGCGGAAGCTAAATATTACGCTGTGCCGCATTCGTCCGGTAGAGTATCAACAGCAGAAGTTGCAAAGGAGATTGAGGCAGCTACTACCCTCACTCAGAGTGATGTTTTGGGTGCAATAGCCGCTTTGAGCAAGGTTATAGAGCGGAAAGTCAGCGATGGATATAGCGTAAAGCTTGATGGGTTAGGCGTTTTCAGCCTTTCCATAACGAGCGAAGGCTTCACCGATGCCGCAAAATGCACACCCCACAAGGTAAAAGCAAAAAAGATATACTTACGTGCAGACTCCAAACTCAAGGAGGCAATAAAGGATGTGAAGTTTGAGCGATATGTGCAGCCCGAAATAGCGTCCCTTCAACCCAAAGGCAAAAAACAATAAGCCAAACGAGTGCCATAGCAACAAAAATCATACTTTTGCATTGTTAAAACTGGAAGAAGATGGAATTAAATGCACTTAGCAAATCCAAGAACGTTATTGACTATATAGCATTTATAATCAATGAGTTTTCTTTGAAGAACAGCCTTTCAATGAAACAGTCGTTTAATTATTTGTATCGTTATGGTGGCATAGAGTTTCTTGATGAGTTTTACGATGTTGAGCATTGCGAGAATCCAAACCTTACATTGGAGGCACTTCAACATATTTGCAAACGTAATGGAGGGGCATTGTAATGAAACTTTATCACGGAACGAATATAGAATTTGGTATTATAGACCTTGCTAAGTGCCCGCCTGACCGAGACTTTGGGCAAGGGTTTTACACAACAAGCATAGAATATCATGCAGAACGCCGAGCGGAAGAAGCGGTACGCAAATTCGGCGGCGTGGCAAAGGTTATGGAATTTGATTTTGACTTTGATGCTGTTATGCAAGCAAACCCAACATTGAAGATTAAACGTTTTGAGAATGTTAATGAGCAGTGGGCATATTTTGTTATGCACAACCGCTTGCGTAAGGAAAATGACCCTCAACACGAATATGACATTGTGGAAGGTCCTGTTGCCAACGATAAAATGTTTCGTCAATTCCAACGCTTTATGTCTAACAGAATAGAGCTGCAAGAGTTTGTAAGAAATATTAAGTTTAGAGAGAACACACATCAAATAGCATTTTGTACCAAACGAGCGATAGATGTGTTGCTTGATTGTAATGAACCACCACGCTATAAAATAGAATCATTGGTCAGCGAGCTGTCAGTTGCCCTGATGAAAGACCAAAATATATCTGCGATTGAAGCAATGAATATCGTTTATAACTCAGATATTTTTGCTCAACTCTCCGATTACTCCAATCTTTTGTATCTAAAATCGTGGCAGGACATTTATTGCATACTCCAAAAGGAGTTATCAGCAAAATAAAGGCAAAAAACGATAAGCTAAATCCCTGATTTAGAAACGTGGAATAACCTTACAATACCCTATAAGGCTGTCATACCTGTCTCCGGGCTTGCGATAATAAACCAAAACGTGATATTCGTTCTCCGTTTCGCTATGATTGCCCTCCACTTTGCTTATATCGGCAACTGAACTGTTGGCTGGCTTAAAGTAAATCATATAATCATAAAACCCTTGCTTCAAAAAAAGACTCGCAGTGTAGGCTTGAAGCGACTTATCGTAAGACATACGGTTCTGTTCGCTCAAATGCCAGTCACTTAATTCGCCAACGATATAATAAGATCCTTCAAGGCTCATAGCAGTTGGAAAAACAAAATGAACAAATGAATAATCGGACGTAATATCGTAGTCATTTGTATAATCGTTTCGCACGAAGTAATGTCCGTTAATGTCTCCTGCAGACGAGTAAGCCGTCTTTCCACGGTCGGCTTCCTTCACTATAAATACGTTGTTTCTTTCATTTAGATAATCTATTTTAGCCACTCGCAGGCTTCGAGTCCTCAAAGAAGTGAAGTCAATGTTTCGAAACTCATTACCACCGTCAAAGATATTGCTCTGGTCGAAAGAATAATCAAGTGTAATTCCTTTAATCTGATGAAGTTTTAGAAGACTTATATTATCTCTTCTGCAGTTTTGCTGCACCAAAACCTTAATATTATCTCTTGGATTAGAGAAAGAAAAGGCATCAATCGGCGTTACAGACACATCAATTTCCTGCTTCAGCCGCTGCAATGAAGGATCGCGTGCCTGCATAACGTTCGCTCCTACCGCTGAAGTGTTGTCACAGACATAGAAACGACTGATAAATATCACTTTATCTTCGTTATACTCCTCATAAACCTTTATAATATAGTTACCCGATGCAAGAAACCGCATCATAGAATGAGGAATCGTCTGCTGATAATGAACATACCGCTCTATTGTATTGAAGGAATTGGTGTATGATTCAATCATTCCGCTCTCAAAACCTTCAATATACTGCATTGGATCAAGGTCGCTCTGCGTCCAGTCAGCGTTACAGTGGATTATTTTGTACTCATAGCGTTTTGTATCTTCGGTTAGCTCATCAAATTTCAGCAAAAGACGCTTCTCACCCTTCAAATCAATGACAGGAAACGAAAAATCAGTACCTTCAACCTCCATTTTAACGGTCTTAATCAGAGGACTATAGACCTTTTGCTCCAAGACATTCTGCCCAAAGCAAGAAAGGCTTAACATTAAAGGAAGAACCAATATAATCTTTCTCATAATCAGTATATTTTTTCTTTATTTCGGTGCTGCAAAATTACAAAATAAAACAATATTTAGCTCTTTTGTAATTTTTTTTCATTAGTTTGTTGCAATAAATCAAAAAAAGAGAGTAAAAAATGGAATAATCAGCGTGTTTTATCTTCATTTTGCAACTTTTTATCCTTATTTAATTACATTTTATCTTCAATTTGTTACATTAAATTGTCAATTCACGATGACAATTCTTTGATTTATTTTTGTCAATTCTTTAATGTATTTTGCTAATTTATTGAGATATTTTTCTGATATTTTGAGTTGATTTAGTAAGTTTTTAATTCATTTTCGCAACTCCTTAATTTAATCTTTCCAACTCCTTCATTTATTTCACTATCTTCTTCATCTATTTCACTATCTCCTTCATTCAGCTATAGCATCTCCTTCATCCATTTCACTATCTCCTTCATTCATTTTACTATCTCCTTCATTCAGTAGAACGATTTTTTGATTAAATATGCTGAATTAAAAAACTAATGCAGTGGATTAAAAATATAATTCACTGCATTAAAAATACAATACGCTGAATCAAAAAAAAATGCGACCGAAGCCGCATCACAATTCTATAATTTAACATATAAAATATTCAAATTGAATATTTACTCTTTTGTTTCGTTAATATCAACAATTCTTTCTTTTACTTAATCGTCTGTTTCGTCAGGTTGTTGATTTGCTTTAACGAGTTGGTCGTACTGTTCTTCGGTTAATGCTTCCGAATAGTTCTGTAAGCCAGTTATATCAATGGGTGCTTTCTCTGCTTTGGTCTTTTTGGCAATATCTTTCAAGTAAAGAGATGGGAAGAACCTGTATCTGTAGCGGTGGATTGTTGATGCATCAACCTGAGCCAGCGTTGTCTTTGCATCAGCATCAAAAGTTGGAATAAACATTCCTACAAATGGTAGCCTGACTGCTGCACCTGCCTCAAGCTGTTGTCCAAGCTGCATCTCAAGTCCTTTAAGCACCGAAAAGACTACTGCTTCTGACACCTGCGTGTTTTGAGCTATATTTCTGACTATGGTATCTGCTGTGACAGTTCCTGAACGGAAGATCTTTGCCCAGTACCTTGTTCCGGGATTTGAGCCAACGTGTGAATTACGTTGAACTTCTACATATTTAAACGACATAATTTAAATTTGTTTTTAGTTATTGTACTTTAATTATTTAATTATCTGTTTTGTCAATTCTTTAATCTGTTTTGATGTTGCAAAAATACAAATTTTTTTTTAATCAAAATGTTTCAACAGATTTTTTAGTAATTTTGCCAAAAACAAAATCCACTATGACAGATACAAAGATTACGCCGCTGATGCAGCAATACAACGAGATAAAGGCTCAATATCCTGATACAATTCTACTATTCAGGGTAGGGGATTTTTATGAGACTTTCGGCGATGACGCAGTTGTTACCTCAAAGCTGCTAAACATCATTCTAACTTCTCGTGCCGGTGATAATCTTGCAGGGTTTCCTTACCACGCAATAGACACTTATCTTCCCAAATTTTTGAAAGGAGGGCAGCGAGTCGCTATTTGCGAGCAATTAGAAGACCCAAAGACGGCAAAGACTGTGGTAAAGCGTGGCGTGACTGAAGTAGTTACTCCAGCATTATCTTATAACGAAAAAACATCTGAAGGAGGTGAAAATTCATTTCTTGCATCTATTTATTACGATTCAAAGAATAATGCTGGCTTATCGCTAATTGACATTCTTACAGGAGAGTTCTACGTCAGTCAGGGAGAGAAAGAGGAAATTGAAAAGCTGTTACAGAGTTTCTTACCCAAAGAGGTAGTAGTCCAGAAGCAGAACTTGAGAGATTTTGAGAAGGCTTTCCAGCACGATTTCTGCGTTAAAACTTATGAGGATTGGGCATTCACCGAGACGTTTGCAAAAGATATTGTCTTCAGTCAGTTCAATGTTAAATCCTTTAAGGGTTTTGGTGTTGATGATTTGCCGCTTGGTATCATTGCCTGCGGGGCTGCCTTGCATTATTTAAGGGAAACCAAGCATACTTCTTTGTCTCACATCCGCCAAATCTCACGTCTTGATAATATAAACTACCTTTGGCTTGACAAATTCACAATTCGCAATCTTGAATTGATAGTTCCCACAAATGAAAAGGGTCAAACGCTGCTCGGAATCCTCAACAGGACGCAATCAAATATGGGATTGAGATTGCTACAACGCTGGTTGCTTCTGCCGCTTATTGAAAAGACTGAAATAGAACAGCGACATGCCATCGTACAATGTTTTTTGAACTCGGAGACTCTTTCAGATAATGTGCGGGATTCAATACTTGTCATCGGGGATATGGAACGTAGTATAGCAAAGCTTGCTTTCGGTCGTATTCAACCGAACGAACTTGTTGCTCTAAGCAAGTCTCTGCATGAAATAGCGAAGATTAAGAACAATGTTTCGCTGTCTTCCAACAATGATATAAAGACTTATCTTGCCCTTGAGCCGTGTTATGACCTTATTTCTTTGCTTGACAAAACTCTTATGGCGGATGCTCCTAACAATTTAGCGAAAGGGAACGCTATTGCTTCGGGTGTGAGTACTGAATTAGACAACCTGCGTGAGATTTCTTTCAATGGCAAGGATTATTTAAGGGAACTTCAGCGCAGAGAAAGCGAACATACCAATATTCCTTCGTTAAAGGTAGGCTTTAACAACGTTTTCGGATATTTTATTGAGGTAACGAACGCCCATAAGAGCAAAGTGCCGTCATCATGGATTCGAAAGCAGACGCTAACCAATGCAGAGCGATACATAACCGAAGAGTTGAAAGAATATGAGAATAAGATATTGACGGCAGAGAGTCGTATGGCGGAGTTGGAGAATGAGTTGTATCAGCAGTTGCTTGGTCAGTGTTTGCAATACTTGGAGTTGTTGCAGCAAGATGCTCAGCTGATAGCACAGATGGATTGTTTGTTGTGTTTTTCCATTCTTGCAGCCGAAAATAACTACGTTAGACCGAAGATGAATGAAGACTTTAGCTTAAAGATTGTGCAAGGCAGACACCCGGTTATTGAAAAGATGTTGCCAAATGGAGAAAGCTATGTGGCAAATGACGTTTATCTTGACAGGGATAGCCAACAGATTTGTATAATTACAGGACCTAATATGTCAGGTAAAAGTGCCTATCTGCGGCAAACTGCATTGATTGTGCTGATGGCTCAAATTGGTTCATTTGTTCCTGCAAAGAGTGCAGACATTGGCGTAGTTGATAAGATATTTACTCGTGTTGGGGCGTCAGATAACATATCCAGCGGCGAGAGTACTTTTATGGTTGAGATGAATGAAACGGCGAGTATTCTAAATAACTTATCTGAGCGAAGCCTTGTGCTTTTGGATGAGATAGGTCGCGGAACTTCTACCTACGATGGAGTATCTATTGCGTGGGCTATTGCATCCTTTCTTCACGATCACCAACACAGCAGAGCAAAGGTTCTATTTGCAACGCACTATCACGAATTGATTGATATGGAGCAACAATATGAGCGGATAAAGAATTATCACGTTAGCATAAAAGAAATAGGTGATAGGATTATATTCGTCCGTAAGATTGTCAAAGGAGGGAGTTCGCAAAGCTTCGGCATTCAGGTGGCGGAGTTAGCTGGCATGCCGAAGGAGGTAATTGGAGAAGCGGAGGAGTTACTTGGAAAACTTGAGGAGACGCATAGAGGTAAAAAAGACCTGAAAAGAGCAAAAAAACCATCTAATTCGCCATATCAACTCAGCTTTATACAACTTGACGACCCTATTTTGGTGGATATAAAAGATGAAATCTTATCTACTGATATTGATAATCTTACACCGATAGAAGCCTTGATGAAACTAAATCATATAAAAAAAATAATTGAAAAATCGTAAAAAAATTTTGTTGATAATAAAAAAAGTATTACTTTTGCAACTTCAAAAAAGCAAGATAAGCGAAAATAGCTCAGTTGGTAGAGCGCAACCTTGCCAAGGTTGAGGTCGCGGGTCCGAGTCCCGTTTTTCGCTCAAAAGAACACCCGATTGCTCGGGTTTTTTTACAGATAGTCTGCTCTGGTGGTGGAATTGGTAGACACGCAGGACTTAAAATCCTGTGAGCATTACGCTCGTGCGGGTTCAAATCCCGCCCGGAGTACTTAGACGAAAGAGAAGCCTGATGATTTGTTTCATTGGGCTTTTTGCTTTTGCCACCTCATTTTCCTA
>JAISLH010000108.1 GCA_031260565.1 Bacteroidales bacterium | reverse complement strand
TCGGACAGAGCATTTTGGTTATTTCTTTTGGCTACTACCTGATTCGATCATCCTAAACTTCGTATTGGTGAAACGAATGAGAAATTTGTCATTATATATCTTCTCAATAGCGGTTTGTTACTTGCTTATAATATCGTTAAGCGCTACAAAGACAGAATGGTATGACGTTCCAATTATTCCCTTCCTTTCAATTTTTGTTGCCATATCTTTGGAGTGGGTACATTTTTGGATAAAAGAGAAGACAAAATTGAAGTTTCTGCCGTATATTTTCTTGATAGGCGTCTTTGCTGTGCCGTATTATGACGCTGTTTGCAGCACTCGGGGTCTCAAATCAATGGATGATGAGTGGAATGTGGCGTATGTAACTCGCTTAAAGTTAATGACAAAAATAGCAAATGGAGACTTGCCTTACCGAAATCTCAAAGTAATTCTCTATGTTGATAATGTGAATGAAAACAACCAAGATTCATACTTCTATTTCTATAAAATGAGAGACGCAGGCGTTAATCTAACTTACAGAAATACAGTATCAGATGTGCAAATTGGCGACACGCTTTTGGTAAATGAAAAACCGACAATGCAACTCATTGATTTGAGCTATCAATATCATATTTTGCTTTCCGAATATGACAACAGGATAATCCGAATTGACGGAATAAAAGAACAAACAGACACAGCAATTTACTAAAGTGGCGTTTTAGCGTCACGAAACGCCACTTCGTGACGCTAAAGCGGCGTTTGAGTAAATTGTAACGCCGCTTTATTTTTACAGGATATTATTATACTTTTTTTGATGTTGTTATTGTGGTATAAATTTGGGCTTTTTGTGTTGCTAAAGTGCGTTAGTGCAATTTTTCCAAAATACCATAGATTACAGGATTACCCTCTCGGCGTAATATCTTAAAATTTTGTATTGAGAAATGACTATGCTGTGTATTCCAGACATATGTTTTTAATTCTATATCTCTGTAATGAAGATATATGTCGGAAAGTTTGAGAGACAAATAAACTTTTGAGTACTGCAAAGGTTCATTGCCGTCAATGTAGTCTGCAGTTCGTGCTGCCGTCCAGTAAATAACTTTACCTTTTGACGTCAATTCCACAACCAAAAGGCTGCTTGTATCTACTTCAAAAGGCAAAACATCTACGGAAATGTCTATGAAATTATTTTCATTACTTATTATTTTAGATAAAGGTAGGGTTATGGCAAGCGAAAACTCAACATCATTGCTTATTTCGTAAGGCTTATTATCACAAAAGATAAGAGTGTCAAATGCCAATGTCGCAACAGAAGAACTATCTTTTACATGCTTGGAAAAAACTGCGGTTGTTGCTGGTGAATAGTTATTTATCTCTTGTACGTAAGGGAAATAGTCTTTCACGATGGCAAAGGTTTCAGGTGCAACAGAGGAAAGAGCTCCGATGTAGAGATAGTCGGCTGTTTTGCTTTGTTGTTTCAGGAAACTGATAAGGGTTTGAGGACTTTTGAAAGAATTTAATCTAACAAAAGGGGTATATGAGGAGAGTTTGTTTTGATAATACGGTGTGATTTTTTCGTCATAATCCGATAATGAAATGATGTTGTTGTATTTGGAATGTGCTTTTTGATTGTCTGTGAGGAGTTTCTGGTATGCTGAAGTATAAAAAAGATGATAGTATTGGCGATTATAAATCAGTGTGAATATGTTTGTAGTCAGTATGGCAAAGACAACAATCAGATTTACTGCATTCCGTTGCTTTTTCACTTGTCCAAATAAGAAAAAGAGCAAGAATGGGAAACTAAAAATCAAGCATGAGTATTGCAAAACAGCACTCACGTACCTTGAATAAAAGAACCCTATAAACAACGGCAACAAAAACCAAACTAAAGACAATACCCACCATTTACGGTTACCTTTCTGCGGATGTCTCCAGCCGAAAAGTGATATTGCTACAACAATGCAGCCGACTATAACGGAAAAGTGAAACAGGTAAGCAACATATCCGAGAATGAAATCATTATGAGGTTTGCCTAACCAATCCTCTACACCACCCATTTTTAACTGCTCCAAGACTATTGGCACATTAGGCAGGTATAAAATAGGTATTGCCATTATCATAATAAAATATTTGAGTAACCTTTTTCTATCTACAAGAAACAAACCACTCAACCCTACTATGGCGGCAAACAAAAGACTGAAATGGTGATTGTAGGTGGATAACGAAGCAAATAATATGTATAAAATTATAGACTTCACCTTTGTTTTATCTTGTGAATTGATGATTTGAGTCCAATAATAAACCATTGCAAGTGAGAAAAACAGACCGCTTGCGTAAGGGCGAGCAATTTGACTGTAAATAACGGTATATTCCATTGAGGCAATAAACGCCGCAGTTATTAGTCCTACTGTTTCGTTATACCATTTTTTACCAATGAGATAACCAAAAATTATTGCTCCAAGTCCAAATAAAGTAAATGGAAGTTTGACGACCCATTCCGCACAGCCGAATGCTTTCGTCCAATAAAAGAGAAATACTTCTAAGAGAGGAGGATGTACATCGGGAAGTACGCCTTTTTGTATTAAATCGGAAAAACTGTCAAATTTTGTAAGAAACAAGGCAATGAATTCGTCATGGGTGAAAGGTATAGAGCCATAATGGTAAAATCGTAATACAATGCCTACAAGCAAAATGCTTAGTAAGATTAATTTGTTG
>JAISLH010000070.1 GCA_031260565.1 Bacteroidales bacterium | reverse complement strand
AACAAAGAAACAGAAAATTGAAGTGAAGATTTAATATGTTGAAAGAAAATATTATCTTTGCAAACGCTTAAAACATATTTTTTTATGAATAATTTGTTGTCATATATCACTTGGGACGTGTCGCCGAAAATCTTTTCAATCTTCGGAATTGACATAAATTGGTACGGAACGCTCTTTGCAGCAGCGTTTGTTGTGGGCTTTCTGTTGATGAAAAAAACCTTCAAAATGGACAAAGTGCCACTCGGATATTTGGATTCGCTTGCTGTCTATGTCTTTTTCGGCACTTTCATCGGTGCAAGGCTCGGACACTGCCTGTTTTATGAACCTGCGTATTATTTAAGCAACCCTTTGGAGATGATTTTGCCCATAAAACATTACGAAAGTGGGTGGAAGTTTATCGGTTACAGGGGACTGGCATCTCATGGTGCGGCAATAGGGATACAGATTGCTATCTGGCTTCACGCTCGCAAGACAAAACTGCCTGCTTTATGGTCATTAGACCGCATCGTTCTGGTCGTTACGCTGGCTGGAGTCTTCATTCGGACGGGTAATTTGTTTAACTCCGAAATCTATGGTAATGTTACGTCTTTGCCATGGGGTTTTGTCTTTATGCGTGAGGGCGAAATGTTGCCAAAACATCCTACTCAAATCTATGAAGCTTTGGCTTATCTTATCCTCTTTGTGCTGCTTTACATCACTTTTATAAAGACAAAAGAGAAGCGAAGCGGACTTATCTTCGGTTTGTTCTTGGCAGTACTTTTTGCAGCAAGGTTTTTGATAGAATTTGTGAAAGAACCACAGGAGATATGGGAGCAAAATATGGTAATAAATATGGGGCAAATTTTGAGTATTCCTTTCATCATAGAGGGGATTATCATACTTTACCTTTGTGCAAAAGGGAAGCTGAAGAATACATTGGACATAACAAAACTACAAATTAAAAATAAGAAGAAATGAAAAGACTGATATTAGTGCGCCATGGGCAGAGTCAATGGAATGAATTGAACTTATTTACTGGCTGGACGGACGTTGATTTAACTCAAAGAGGCATAAAGGAGGCTTATGACGCAGGTTTGACATTGAAAAACGCAGGATACAAGCCGGAAGTCTGCTTTACATCATATTTGAAAAGAGCTGTTAAAACTCTAAATCAGGTGCTTGATGCAATGGATATGGATTATCTTCCGGTTGAAAAGTCGTGGCGTTTGAATGAAAAGCATTATGGTATTCTGCAAGGAAAGAATAAGAAGGAAATGGTGGAGAAATATGGCGACCAACAGATACATCAATGGCGTAGAGGTTACGCCTGTCCTCCTCCTGTCTTGGAAGAGGAGGCTGCAAAGCTACAACGCAATGACAATCGTTATGCAGAACTTTCCGACAGTGAAATGCCATACACCGAAAGCCTCAAAGACTGCATTGACAGGCTTATGCCGTTTTACCAAAAGAGTATAAAGAAGGCTTTTGATGTTCATAACGAGGTGATAGTTGTTGCCCACGGCAATTCGTTACGTGGTATCGTTAAGACCATAAAGGGTATAAGTGATGATGATATTGCGGACTTAAATCTTCCTACGGCTATTCCTTATATTTTTGAGTTAGATGACAGCCTGCATTTTCTCAATGACTTTTTCCTTGCCGACAAAGAGGCGTTGGATAAAGCCACTGCAGAAGTTGCAAATCAGAGCAAGAAGTAACAAAGCAGACAAATGATAAAAGTATTTGAACAAAACCATTTCGGAGTTAATACCTGCATCGTCTATGACGACACAAAGCAATGCGTATTGATTGATGTGGCTTCGCAAAACGACAAAGAGCGTCAGGCTATAAAGGATTTCATCAGCAAAAATGGCTTGAAACCCGTTCGCCTTCTAATAACTCATCCTCATATTGACCATATTTGCGGTGCTAAATGGGCGTCAGACGAGTTTGGATTGAAGTTAGAAATGCACCCTGAGGCAGAGAAGATGATTAAAGTGTCGGAACAAAGCTCGGCAAATTTACTTGGCTTTGATTGTGGTGATGTTTCAGCTGTGCCCAGAGGCTTTATCAATGAAAACGAACCCATATTATATGGCAGCAGTTGCCTCATTCCACTTGATACATCGGGACATTGTGCGGGCAGTTTCTCATATTATAATAAGGAAGAGGGGTTTGTTATCACTGGAGATGCTTTGTTTTATGGCTCTATTGGCAGAACGGATTTGCCTACGGGTGATTATGATTTGCTAATTAAGAACATACAGGAAAAACTTTTGACTTTGCCACCTGCTACCATTGTTTATCCCGGTCATGGTGAGCAAACGACCATAGGTTTTGAGGCAGATAACAATCCGTTTATGTAGAATGAATAAAGATAAGTTACAACGCCTGTTTCTAAATAAGACAAACAAAGTATTACTGCAACTTTTCCGCTATACATTTGTGGGAGGCTTTGCTTTTGTTGTTGATTTTGGGCTGCTGTGGCTGCTGACTGATGTTTGCGGTCTGTATTATATTTTATCGGCAACTCTATCGTTCAGTACAGGGCTTTGTGTTAATTATTTCATAAGTGTAAAGGTTGTATTTTTTGAGTCAAAGGTTTGTAATAAGAAGTTGGAATTTTTCTTTGTTGGGGTCATTGGCGTTGTTGGATTGGCATTAAACAATGGGCTTCTTTGGTTTTTCACCGAGCAACTTGCTATTTACTATCTGTTTTCAAAGATAATTGCCGCCATTTTGGTTTATCTGTGGAACTTTTTTGCTCGCCGCTACCTCCTTTTTGATAAAAAAAAGTGATAATCGTTATATTCAAGAGGCAAAAACATATAATAAAAAGAATAATTCTAAAGGTTGTTCTTTTTTTTGTGCTTTTAGCCAAAACTAAAGCAGTAGTTGGATAATATGAAGAAAAGCGATAGAAAACTAAGTCGGGAATATTAAAAATTGAAATTTAGCAACAGGGAAGCAAAAGGTGATTGCCGTTCAATCATATAGCCAATTCTTGCCCCAATTTCAATGGACGTCTCAAAGCGAAAGAAGTTTGCATGGAATAAAATATCACTCCCCGCAGAAGAAATAAAGTCATAAGTCGGGTTCTCCCAGTCAAGGCTTTTGAAACCGCAATCATAGAAAGGTTTTGCGTCTATTCGTTTGACGTAAAGCAGCTTCCATAATGCCCAATCAGGGTAGCAAAGCGGCAGATTATAGACACAACGCAAGCCAATGAAGAGTGAGGACGCCGTGTTAGGATTCTGGTTTAGTTCTTCGGCATACCCGCGCGTTACTTCCACTAAATCAGAAAAATAATATGTTGGATTGCTGCGTTGCTGCCAAGATGCGGTCAATTCAAATGAGTGATTAGCCCACAAAGATGGCAGATAAGTAGTTGCTACAGCAGATATTATGTTGTTATGAGTAAAGCCTGTCGTTGTCAAAGTTCGCACTGATATTTTCTCTCCAAGTGTCGGCGTTATGTCGTTTAATGCCATTGGTTTGAATGCTTGATAAGTTGCTCCTAAACCTATTGTTCCAAAGTTAAGCGACTTATTTACATTGCGATAACCAATATTTGCCGTTGCCGAAAAGGAATGAGCAAAGCGGAAGCCAAACCACTGATAAGGCAACTGCACGTTGAGACTCGTTATTAGTTCATTAGCGTATTGCGAAGTGGTGTTTTGAGGCTTGAAAACAGAAGGATAGATATAATCAAACTGCAAATTGAGTATAGGATAAAAGCCTTTATAATAGTAGTTTAAGAAAAAGTCATCACGTTTTTCCTCTCTCCGATATTTGTAACCAAATTGCAGGATTGACGTTCCAAGCAAATTCTGCGACAAGCCACTTATCCCCAATGACAAAGCTTGATTTTCCATTGAGAAGGCAAAGGGTGCAAATGAATGAAAGTTGAAAAGGTGTTTCGCTTTCTTGTATTTGCTGCTTTCAAAGGTGGTATCTATCAAGTTTTTATCCGTTAGCATAAAGTTCTCTGACGCTCTTAATGAATCGGGATTGCATATCCTTTGACCCGAATAATCAATGGCTGTTGTGTTTGCAAGAGGCATAGTTTTTATTCTGTATCCGCTTGAAGTGTAGTCGCTTATCACCAGCATACTATCTCTTATATCAAAGTCAGATAAGCCAAAACGTAAATTGGTATGGCAGGTGGTATCACTGTTGCTTGATGTGGAAAATGAGAAAAGTTGATATGTATGCCCTACTTGTTTGACATAGTAAATTCTTTCACCTATCTGTCTTAATTTCCGTATGTTATCATAAGATGGGGCGATTAGTAATGTCTCTTTTGTATCTTCTTGCTTGACTATTGCTTTGCCCTGTGGAAATATTTTTATTAAATAGCCTGATGTTGTGAGATTTATATTGCCGAGTGTGTCGCTTAAAATAGCCGAAAATTTGTCGGAATTTTCTGTATTGAAATAAGGTAGCGACAAACGCTGATTATAAGTTAAGCGATTGAATTTATGTGTAGATAAGTCATACTCCACAATGTCTGAAAAGGAAGTATGTTGCCATCGTTGGTCAGGATAATACTGCGAAAAGATAATCCGTCCATTTGAATAGTCAAAATGCTGGTCAAGAATGAAGGGCAAATCTGCTATTTTAGTTTCGCAACTATCTGTTATTAAGACTAATTGCGGTGTATGAAAGTATGATGTTCGTAAAGCCAAAACACTATCGTTTGAAATAAATCTTGGGCTATAGTAATTGGCATATCCGCTATCCTTTTTGCCTAAATCCTTTATGCCTTTGTTCATTTGGTAGGCATCTTGCTTGTAAAGGCTGTCTTCTTGCTTCCAAACGTAAGACAAAGAGTCTATTAACTCGTGGTATAGTTTCTCTGAACTTAACTTAAACCCTTTTTCAGATGTCTCTCCCCAAGCACTAAACTTCCAAAAGTTAGAAGACATCTCCTCCAAAACCTCTCCCCAAATGTCCTTGCCATACTTTCCTCTGGCGAAACTTACGAGATGATAGCCAAGATTGTAACGATTGGGAACAAAGTCCTTCATTGACCCCATCTTAGCCTTATCAAACTTCATCTTACCCTTGTCCAAAATACGAGCCTTAAATTCAAAGTCAAACTCTGGGCTATCACCGCGACCAACAGGCGACAAGGCTGTTTCGGCAACAACAGCATCTCCTTCCAAAAACCAATACGGAACATAGATAGCAAGCAACGCACCAACAATATGCTCTCCAAAAATAGAATAAAGAGCCTTGCCTCCTCCTTTTTGGTACAAAGTCTTCATCTGTGCCGTGTGTCTCCCCTCGTGAAGTGCTAATTGCCAAAGCCAAGGGTATGGATAGGTATCACGAGGCTCTAATGTCCAAAGTTCAACTCGCTTTGGAGCCCAGACCACAAGCCCATTGGAATTTATACTTTGGGGGTGTAAAAGAAAGGGAGCATTGTTGGCAATAGAGGAAACTTTAAGTGAAGAGCCTATTTTATTGTGTGAAGTGTGCAGAACACGAGCCAATTCTTGTGCTTTGGCTTCATAGTAATCGGGATAAACAATATGAAAATCGCTTGTCTTAATTTGACGCCATTTTATATTATTGTCATCAACTCCAGTCTCATAATATTGAGCCGTAGCGACAAAAGGCAAAAACAAAAGAGCAAAAAGCAAAACCCTTTGGCACATCTTAGCCAAAGGGTCTTTGCTTTCGCATACTGCAAGTCCCATTTTCATTTATGGAAATACTATTTTGCAGGGATATTT
>JAISLH010000044.1 GCA_031260565.1 Bacteroidales bacterium | reverse complement strand
AAAATCTGGTAGGTATATACCAAAAATTCGGTAGGTATATACCAAACGCTCATTTGCTATATACCAAATTTTCGTTTGGTATATACCTACCGAATTTTTGGTATATACCTACCGAATTTGTAACAGCGTTTGGTTGAAATTAAACAGCACTTAATTAAGTTATATCGGCGTTTGGGTAAGTTATAAAAGTTTTTTCAAAAAACGAGGTGAAAAAAGAGTGAAATAAAGCAGGAGAATTGATAATTTATGCTTAATATTTGAGCATTAAAAGAAAAAGATGTAATTTTGCAACCCGAAAACCCTTTATAAATATAATATAAACGATGAGCGACATTTCCCCTAAATACAATCCAAATGCAATAGAGAAAAAATGGTACGATTATTGGTTAGAGCAAAACTTCTTTCATTCACAGGTTGATGAGCGGGAGGCTTATACCATTGTTATCCCTCCGCCAAATGTAACAGGAGTTCTGCACATGGGACACATGCTTAACAACACCATTCAGGACGTTTTGGTTCGCAGAGCAAGAATGGAAGGGAAGAATGCGTGCTGGGTGCCGGGTACAGACCACGCTTCAATAGCAACAGAAGCAAAGGTTGTCGCAAAATTGAAGGAAGAGGGGATAAACAAAAAGGATTTGACCCGTGAGCAATTCCTCTCTCATGCTTGGCAATGGAAGGAAAAACACGGCGGAATAATACTTGAACAGCTCAAAAAACTCGGTTGCTCCTGTGATTGGGACAGGACACGTTTTACAATGGAAGATGCTCTTTATGAATCTGTCATTTCGGTCTTTGTGGATTTGTATAACAAGGGGCTAATCTATCGTGGCGTTCGTATGGTTAATTGGGACCCGAAGGCTTTAACTGCTTTAAGTGATGAGGAAGTTATATTTAAGGAACAGAAATCAAAGTTGTATTACCTCAAATATATGGTTTATGGTTCTGAAAAGGGGGAATATGTTGTTGTTGCCACAACCCGCCCTGAGACAATAATGGGTGATACGGCTGTCTGTGTCAATCCTACTGATGAACGTTATGCTTATTTGCGACAAAAGCAGCTCGTTGTGCCTATTGTGGGAAGGGTGGTTGATGTTATTTTTGATGAATATGTTGATAAGGAATTTGGCACGGGTGCTTTGAAGATTACGCCTGCTCATGATATAAATGACTACAATCTTGGCTTGAAATATCGGCTTGAAACGATAAATATCTTCAATGATGACGCTACTTTGAACGAACACGGCTTGAAATACGCAGGTTTAGACCGCTTTGAATGCCGCAAATCCATTATAAGAGACCTTACGGAAGCAGGTTTGATGGAAAAGGTTGAGGATTATGAAAACAAGATTGGTTGTTCGGAGAGGACGGAAGCAGTCATTGAGCCTAAGCTTTCAGTGCAATGGTTTTTGAAAATGGAGCAGTTGGCAAAGCCTGCCTTAGAGGTGGTGATGTCAGATGAAATAAAGTTCTATCCTTCCAAGTTTAAGAATACTTACAAGCACTGGATGGAGAACGTCAAGGACTGGTGTATATCACGACAACTTTGGTGGGGGCAACAGATTCCTGCCTACTATCTGCCTAATAAAGAGGTGGTGGTTGCCAAGACAAAACAGGAGGCTTACGAAATAGCGAAGCAAAAATTTCCTTCCGTTGTTCATTCCATTGAGGACTTGAAGCAGGACGAGGATGTTTTGGATACATGGTTTTCTTCTTGGTTGTGGCCTATTAGTGTCTTTGACGGCATTCGCTATCCTGACAATGAAGAGATTAAATATTACTATCCGACTAATGATTTGATAACAGCCCCTGAGATTATATTCTTTTGGGTTGCCAGAATGATAATAGCCGGTCTTGAATATAGAAAGCAAATACCTTTTAAGTCGGTTTATTTCACGGGCATAGTGCGAGACAAACTCGGTCGTAAGATGAGCAAATCTCTTGGCAATAGTCCCGACCCTATTTCACTGATAGAAAAGTATGGAGCGGACGGTGTTAGAATGGGAATGCTTATGGCTTCACCTGCTGGTAACGACCTGCCGTTTGATGAGAGTTATTGCGAGCAGGGACGTAACTTTGCCAACAAAATATGGAATGCTTTGCGGTTGGTAAAGGGCTGGAGAGTGGAAGAACTTGAATATAAGACTCATCATACCGACAATTTGGCTTGCACGTGGATAGAGACAAAATTCAATGTTCTGCTTTCGGAATTGGACGATGACTTTTCCAAATATCGCTTATCGGAAGCCATAATGAAGATTTATAAGTTTGTCTGGGACGATTTTTGCTCTTGGTTTTTGGAAGCGATAAAGCCGCAGTACGAAATGCCGATTGCACCTGTTACTTATTTTAGAACGCTAACTTTGTTTGAGAAAATAATGAAAGTGCTTCACCCTTTTATGCCTTTTTTAACCGAAGAGGTTTGGCATTTGTTACGCAAAAGCAATGACGAAAAGACTATTATGCTCACCAAAATGCCACAGGCTGAAAAGGAAACAGACAAATCATTACTATCAGAGTTTGCTCTGATGCAGGAAGTCATTATTGCCGTTCGCTCTGTTCGCAATGAGAACAACGTAGCTCAAAAAGTGCAGTTGCCTTTGTTCATTAAGGGAAAATCAGCACAAGATTTCTGCAACAAATACGCCGAATTGATAGGAAAACTTGCTAATCTGACGGAAGTAACCGCAATCTTTACTTCTCGTAACGACTCTATTACGAAACTGATTGGCTCTTTTGAGTTGTTTATCCCTCTTGGCGAGAACATAGATAAGGAAGAGGAGCGAAAGAAAGTTGAGCAGGAGATAGCATACTTGGAAGGCTTCATTGCGAGTGTGGAAAAGAAGCTAAGCAATGAAAGTTTTGTTGCCAAAGCTCCGCAAGCTGTAGTTGAGGGAGAAAATAAGAAGCTTGCCGATGCACGAGAGAAAATAATGATGCTTAAAAGCAGGCTGTCGTAAGTTTAATATAGAGTCCTTATTGTCTAATAGTGAGGTTGCCGTTCTCTAATGTGTAAAAGACTTCGTTGCTTTCCTTAATTTCTTCCGCCCTTGTGGAAGGGTTTAAGACCAAAAGGGGCGTTTCAAAACTCATAATGATACGATTAAATGCACTTACAATAGAAATATACGGCAAAATACTATTGTAATCCATTGATTTACCATTTTTGGTGTAAGCAGCAACAGGCATTTGTCCTATATGCGTTAAGCCTTTGCTGTTAAAGCGGAAGACTTCACAGCCTCTGCTATAATCCAAATGCTTCTCCATAAATAAAAAGCCCTCTTTCAGTTTAGTATTATAAAAAAAGGCATAGCTAAATGTTGTTCCTGCGTCTGGCGAGCAGTATTTCAATGTATTGCTTGCCGAAATGGTTGCAACAGATAAGCCTCCGTTGTCTGTGTTTGAAAGAATTGTTATTTTTTCTTTGCCTATCGTGTAAAGAATAGTGTCATTTGCCTGCTTTGCCTCAAGTCTTGTGTATTGTGATTGGGCAAAAACGTTGCCGCATAGGGCAAAACATAAAAAAAAGAAAGCTATCCGTTTCATTACTCTACCTTATTACCGTTGTTATCATACATTTCGCTGCGTGCAAAAGAGCCATCGCTGTTGTAATACTCCCATTTGCCAACCTTGATACCCATTTTGTACTGACCGCTGTAAAGTTTGCTGCCGCTTTCGGTAAAGACAACGTAGGTGCTATCCTGTAAGCCGTCAGCGTAATGGTGAATGGATTGAGTATTGCCATTTTCAAAATAAGACATTGACTGCCCGTTGAGAATATTATTGCTCAATGCCCATTTCTCACGAAGTTTGAATGACTCATAAAAGCGATACATAGTCCCCAAATTCTGATTGCGGACGCTGATACTAACCAATTCGTTGTCCGAAGTCAAGGCTGCTGTAATCAGAGTGTCGTTTGCGGTTACCAAAGGCTTGTTATCTGCTGTGAAAACTTCCCATTTTTCGCCTGCTTTATTGGTTGTGAAGTCTGTTTGAGCAAATAAATCACCGCTTTCAAAGAAATACTTCCATACTCCAAATTTCTGGTCGTTTTTCATCTCACCCTCAAAACGCACCTTGCCGCTTTGATAAAACATTCGTTGATAAACCAAAACTTTTTTGCCGTCTATGTTCTTTGTATAGGCAACAAGCTTGGGTTTTCCGTCATTATAAGTTGATATAACCTGCTCTTCTCCTTTTGAACAGGAGAACAAAACCGCTGCAACAATAAATGCAAAAAAGGTTGTAAAAAGTCGCTTTCTCATCTTCTTTCTTTGTTAAAATCAGAGTGCAAAAGTAGTGATTTTTTGTTGTTTGTAACAAAAAGTAACGAAAAATTTTGCCAATAAGAAAAAAAGTTGTATTTTTGCACTCGCTTTTAAGGCAACTTTAAGCAGGTCCCTTAGCTCAGCCGGTTAGAGCATCTGACTCATAATCAGGGGGTCCTTGGTTCGAGCCCAAGAGGGACCACATCATAAAAGAGGATTACATTTGTTGTAATCCTCTTTTGCTTTCTATATAGTTCCATTCCGCTGAGGTGTTACAGCAATACAGGAGCATTGAGTGAAATAAGCAACAAAAAGAAGCCCGACAAACTTAATCGTTATCGGGCTTTGTTGTTTTGTTTCTAATATTACTCTTTTTCAAATTGAAAAGTATAAAAGTTAAATTCTGGCTTCGTCATAGCACCCGTTGCTGCGTCAATGCCAAATCCTATTAACCCCCCAACAAGAATATTCCACAAAGTTGTCGCATTAAACTCTTTGTCAATTATTATAATAGAATTTTTGTACCCTTCAGCCTTAGCCATTGCTTTAGATGAAGAAAACCCTCTTTTGACTTTTGCCTCAAATGGAAATTGGACGTTACTGTACAACATTCCATCAATAGTTACAGACACAGGGTTGTCAGGTCTAATATTAGAATCAAAAGTAATGCTTTTTTTGCTCCCGCTAAATATGCTTGCACAAGAACTAAACATTACTACACTAACGATAATTAAAAGTATTTTTTTCATTTTACTTAATATTAAATCTTATCCATAAGGTAGGATAAGCAACCTCGTTTTTGAAATGGGTTCTGACCTCCATTTTGTCCTTAAAAATCTGATATGCACATAAAAAAAGCGAGGACAAAACTTCAAATTATCCACTTTCTGAGGCTCTCCACAGCCTAAACTATCAAATAAATTGAATAAGCCCACGCCGAAACGTGAGCGATTCACTTTACTTTTGATAGTTTTTGGAGTGTGGAGATTCCAGAAAATCAAAGCTGAAGCTAAACGCTTTCTTCTATATATCCTACAATGTGCATACAATGTCGCACCTTATACCATAAGCAATTTAATATTTGTTTTTACTAAATTTCAATGTGGCAAAAGTACAACTTTTTTCTTAATTCAATAAATCAATCGTTGATTTTAGTCCAAATGTACCACTATTACCAACGGCGGATTTTCGTAAAGGATTTTTTTGTACCTTTGCAAAATCAAAACGAAATAGAATTATGACAAAACAATATCAAAAAACATCACAACAAATTATAGATTTAATGCAACAAAATACCATTAAAAAATATCGCTTTTTAGGGTTGCGAACCTGATGATTTTATATGAATTTTCTGATATGATATTGCAATGACGCAATATGTAAATTTATGGGGATAATATAATACTTTATCCCCTTTTTTTGCTTTTTGCCAAAATTAAAGCGGCGTTTCAGCGTCACGAAACGCCACTTTAGAAAATTAAAACGGCGTTTCATTCCGATGAAGTGGCGTTTGGCGAAAATCAGTCGGTTTTTGACAAAATTTATGCTAAAAATGGCTGCTTTTAATGAGTACTTTGTATAAATAAAGTGAGATAATAATATAATTATTATCCCACTTTTAAATGATAATTTGGTGCTTTCGGAGAGTGAAATTTACTCCAAATTTGAGATTTTTAGATTATAAAACGGGTATCTCAGGGTTTGATGTCCAATATGGGCGTCTGCTGCCAATCATTATGTTGATGCCCAAAAATACATTAGCACCTGTGAAGTCTCCAACGTTGAAAGAGACCTTATTAGCGGCAAATGATCCCCCTAAATAAAGATTAAAACCACCTCCTGTAACCGAAAAGGCAAACGAAGGATTTAGGGCAGTCCCCTTACTGAAAGTATTGCCAACGGAAAGTGCCAATGCCTTCCAATGTAATGAATAATAAAGAGAGAAATAGCTGTCCCAGTATCCGTTACCTCCTATGCCCTTGTAAAGAGCGTGAAGATACATTGACGGGATAAACTGCCACGTATAGCCCAAATAGAGTTTGGTCGGTATCATCGAAACGTAGGAATCAATGTCTTCTGTCTTCATATCAAAGATGTAGTTTAAGGTGTCGCCCAACTGCTCAACGTATGCCTCCAGGTCGTTTGACAGACTATCTAATGTAGAGCTTATTCCGTTAAATTCAACGCTATGGTTAGGGTGGCTACTTCTTATTGCCGTGCTGTTTGTTCGCCAACGAATGAAGCCTAAATCGGTAACGGCAGCACTGACCTGCATATTGTCATTTATTTTGTAGGTTGCCCCCAAATCTATAACGCCTCCTCTGTTTTTGAAAGAGTCGCTAAACATTTGGCTTACTCCGTTGGTGGTAAAATCTATGGCATCGTTGAGAAAGGAAGTACTGCTTAATTTACCTATGGCATTGGAAGTTAAAACGTCAATATTACTTTGTATTTGCAGTGTCCCGTTCTCGCTTATGGCAGAGACCTCCGTCTTTTTTGAGGTTATGTCAAGCCAACCGAAAAGCATACCAACACGAGTTCCGACAGTCAGTTTGTCTCCGAAGTCATGGGCAAAAGATATGGACGGAGAGAAGTATATATCGGCGTTTAGCAGCGGCTCATCATATATTAAGCCTTTGTTTTCGTTTTCCGTGCCGTAAAGAATGAAGCCAATGAGAGATTTTTCCAAACCTAAACGGGTGTTCATTGAGAGGTTGAGGTCAAAAGATATGTGGTTGCGTCCAAAAGTGAAGCCTATGCCGAAGAGGTTTGTATTAAACTGAGTGTTCAAGTAGTTTGACGACTTCAGCTTATTGAAAAACCCTTCCGCATCAACTTGTAAGGAGTCCGTATAAACAGGGTGTTTATGTATGATGTTATGATAGGAAAAGCCAGAGGTGTTGAAGGTAAAGTCAATTCCAGACAGGGCAGGCAGAGAAATATAGTTGCCCAACTTCGTTCCAAAAGCGGGATTGATGAAAGAAGACTGCGGCGTTTCGTTCATAAAATACATTATGTCGCTTTGTGCTTTGGTTATGACGCTTGAAAGACATAGCGTCAGCAAGATTGATAAAGATTTAATGCTTCTCATAATCTATCGTTATTAAAATGTGATGTTGCCTTGTGCTTTAACTCCGAGCTTCATTTTTAGTGAAGCCTCTTTCTTTATTCTGATAAATGGCTGGCTGCCTCCAACGGAAGGGGTGTTTAGAACGACTTTTATCTGGATTTTATCGGCTTTTCGCATTGCTTCATACTTTGAAGAATTCACTTCAATATTGACATTCTGTGCTTTTGGTGAGATGATGTTGCCATAACTATCCACATTTGCCCCCTGTATCAAAACCGCCTGATTTAATAACGAATCAAGATGCACTCCATTTGAGTCACTGAGGTAGAATTGAGCCGATACTGAAGCCGGAAAGCTATTTTCAAGATAGAATTGCAGTGTTGTAGATTTCAGATAATCCATTTCCTTGACGACTTCAAAGGCTTCCACGTCCTGAGTGTAAGTAAAGTCATTGAGTCTTAACTTAACGGGAACGGTCATTGCCGATTTTATGACAACATAAGCGTCTTGTGGGGTTATGAAATTCTCAGGGCGGTCTTTGTTGAAGACAATCTTCATATCGGAAACAGACTTGTTAGGCATAGACTCCAAAGCAGCGGCGTTGGAATAAATAGGTACGATAGGGATTTCTACCGCTTGGTGAGGTGTAACTGCTCCTACGTGGTCTAATATTTCAATAGGCATTGGATTTGTCAGCAGGTTGATTTGATGTCCTGCTGCGTTTGTGGTGTATAGGTTGTCTAAATAGATACTGGTTTGTATTCCGATGTTGGTAAAGACGGACATATCAATGGAGAATCCTTCCAAATCAATAGAGCCGGGTACAAAAATATTGCTATATGTCGTATCATCAAAGTAAGAAATATCCACAGTGTCTTGAGCAAAGAAATCATAATGACCAACATAACCATAAGCAACGTCAATCATCAGATTTTGTGCATTGATGCTTACGTCCAAATCTATATTATCCGACTGCAAAGAAGCCCCCTGCTGTATCCTTGCATTGACAGCATAGTTGAGTTGAAAATAAGCAGAGTCATCAGCATCACGCCTTACTGCAAGATTGTAATTGCTTACGTCCAAATCAAAGCCATTGGAAACTGTATTGCCGCCAACCCATATCGTATCGTTCAAAGTAGCTCCCGTAAATTTGTTTCTTAAATTAGGACTCGTCAATTCAATAAAGACTTCAACGCCATTGCTACTGCCGATGTTGGCATTCAAATTAAAATGTAGCTTACTGCCACTAAGGAAAGAAGCACTATCAAACCGTATGCTGTCTCCAAAAGAAGGGAAGACAATCTTCTCTACATTGCTTCCGATACTTGGATAACGCAAGGCAATATCAAAAGGAGCGACAGAAGCAAAAGGTATGTCTATCGGAGGCACATCAAACTCCACATTCGGCATATCAATAGACTTCACAACATCATTTGGCAATAAGGTATCGTAACGCAGATAATCCAAATTCAAATAATCACCGTGCTGGTCGGACAGAAGACTTAAGGTCAAACCCTCAACGGAATTAGCCAAAGAATCCAAATCTACTTTCAAAAAGTCGGATAAGGACACCGTTGTTTCCAGAAGGCTCATCTCAAAAGTAGGGTTGATTGTCGTTTGTGCAAGACGGTCAAAGTCAAAATCGTTTTCATCTACGCAGGACATAAAACTTAGCACTGACAATAGCAAGAAAGGCTTTACAAACTTTTTCATTTATTCTATTTTATATAAGTTTAATGGGTGCAAAAATACAAAAAGTTTTTAAAAAACAAAGAATTATGAAACTATTTGCAACAAATATAACAAAAGTATCCTCATTTTATTTTTATTCTTTCAGGTTAAAATGACTTTAAACGCAATCTTGTTTTCCTGAAGTGGCGTCTTAATTTTCTAAAGCGGCGTTTCAGCGTCACGAAACGCCACTTTAGGAAATTAAGGCGGCGTTTTAGAAAATTGGAACAAAATCTTGGAGAATTGTAATCAAGGCACAATAAAATGAAAGAAAATAGTGTTATTATCATAAAATATATTAAATTTGCCAACTCAAATTTACAAAAAGTGAATAAAATTCTTACATATATCTTATTGTTTTTGGCTTTGCCTTTTGGCTTGAAGGCTCAACAGAACGCAACTATTTACGGCAGGGTGTCTGATTCTATCAGCGGCGAACCAATGGAGATGGTCAATATTTATACTTCCGATGCCGACAGGCAAAAAGGCGTTGTAACCGATAAGGAAGGG
>JAISLH010000043.1 GCA_031260565.1 Bacteroidales bacterium | reverse complement strand
AGGGCAAAACCAAAAGGTGTGGAAGGTGTTGAAATTCGGGAGTTTGTGGGCGTCAATCCACCTGCGAATGCTGATGAATTTGTTGAGATTTTGAAGGCAACGAAGGCGTTTGTGGAATTGGATTATACGCTCGATGATAAGGGTAAAAACATCTGGTATGTAACACGTTGGTATGGCACACGGGGTCAGCAGGGACAGTGGTCAGACCCGGTGGAGGCGATAGTGAATTAGGTGAAAGAATTTAAATAATTTAAAGAGAGAAGCCCAATAGCTATTGATGTTGTCGGGCTTCTTTGTATGGTATAAAATAAAATTAGTACCTTTGCACGTTGAATGCAGGCATTTATTCAGATGAACAATGTCTAATAACTAATGGAAATGAAGAATAGAAAAGTTTTTTTGATTGGAGTCTTTTTTACTGCAATTAGCATTTGTTTTACGGCTAATGGTCAGAAGTTTGCAGGCTTTAGCGGCTCAACAGATAGCTTTATTGCAGAACTTGAGCAGCTTTACACTTCAGACGCCAATATGAAAAAGGAGCAGGAGAAACAATGGAAACAAATGCTTATGACTTATGACAGTGTTTGGACTAAAAGTAATTCGGTAGCACAGAGGGAAATAGTTCGGTTGGCAAAAATAATGTATGAACGTAACATACGTGCCAGAAGTGGCTTTGCGGAGTTTATTCAATGCCAGATTGCATTTTCTGCAGCCACCAACCAGTCATTGGAAAGTTACAATCAATGGTTGAAAGGTTGTCAGCGTTATATTTCAAATAAGGCGGTAACGATAAGGAGTTTTACGGCTGCTATTGATGCTACGCTGAATTTGTTACAAGATAATGCCATCTATCTTTCAAAGACCACAAAATGGGAGGTTAATGATAAGGATTATGTTTTTCATAGCGATAGTGTCAGAGGGGTGTATGTGGTTTTCAGAGCTGCTGTTGATTTAACCTATTCTTCGTCCAAAGAAAGCGGTACTATTCATGGTACAAAGGGAGTATTCTATCTTATGGACAACCTTTGGGAAGGCTCTAATGGCAAAGTGGATTGGACAAAAGCAGGACTATCTTCCGAAAATGTGTTTGTAGAGTTAAACAATTATAGTATCAGTCTTGAAAAGGCAGGCTTCAAGGCGGATTCTGTAGAATTTACCAACAAAGAATATTTTTCTCATACGCTCTTTGGCAGGTTTGAAGATGTGTGTGGAGATAAGGCAGGTAACAGTACATATCCTCGCTTTTATTCCTACAAACACGAAGAAATCATTAAAAACGTCTTTGAAAATGTTGATTATGTCGGTGGCTTCACTCAACAGGGTGGTAAATTTCTTGGCACGGGCAATGATATAGAACCAGCACAATTAGTTTTTTATAGAGACGGTAAGAAGTTTGCAGTGGCAAAAGCCATCGTTCATCCTTTTAGCCAGACGGGTATTATTTCTACTGACTGCCAAATAACTTTTTACATCAATGGAGATTCTGTTTATCACCCAGGTACAAAAATGTCTTACAATAAAGCTACAAAGGAGTTGTTTTGTACTGACAATAGAGAAGGTATATCTGCTTCACCTTGGATTTCTTCTTATCATTGTGTTGATATATATTGTGAAGGTGTCTATATCAATCTTAATGATTACAAGTTAGAGTTTGCACCTGCTAAAAGTCTCTCTCAAAATAGCTCAGCAACGATAGAAAGTAATAATTTCTACGCAGAAGCCAAGTGGAATGAAGTGCAGAAAATAGATGAAATTAACCCTCTGTATCGTGTTAAGCAATTTACAGAAAAGGTTAATGACAGGACTTTTACCGTTGATGAGTTCGCTCGTTATCTACGTTTAGACCCAACACAGACGGAGGTTATGCTTATTCGCCTTGCCTTGAACGGATTTATTATTTATGAAAACTATCATAAAACGGCTATTGCCAAGCAGAAACTTTATGACTTTATTGCCGCCAAAGAGAAGAAACTTGACCACGATGCTATTCGCATAGCCTCAAGGACGACCAATGAGTCTAATGCTATGTTGAATTTACTTGATATGACTCTGTGGGTTCATGGAGTAGAAAGTTTTTCTCTTAGTGATACACATAATATAGTTGTTGCTCCTTACAATGGTGATATAGTTATTACCAAAAACCGTAATATAGACTTTAATGGTAGAGTTATTGCAGGGCGATTTGTTATGCAGGGTAACGGGTGCAAGTTCTCTTATGACAATTTTGCCTTAAATCTTCCAACCATAGACTCACTAAAATTCTATGTCCCTTTATTTGAAGACAGCACTAAGTTTATTCCTATTCAAACCCCTTTGCAAGGACTCAAATGCGAACTTTTAATAGATGCTCCTGACAACAAAGGCAGCCTTCGCAAACTTCCTGACTATCCTATCCTATCTTCATTAGAGACCTCTTATGTTTATTATGACAATCCAAAGATACAAAAAGGTGTCTATAATAGAGAGAATTTCTTCTATAAGTTAGACCCTTTTAAGATTAAGAGTTTATTCACCTTTAAGACCGATAGTATTAAATTCACTGGTTATTTGGCTTCGGCAGGCATTTTTAAGGATATAGACGAGCCTTTGAAGGTTATGCGTGATTACTCTTTGGGTTTTGTAACCAAAACTTCTCAGACGGGCTTTGCTGCTTATGGAGGGAAGGGGCAATATTACGAAAGTCTTGATTTAAGTATGAATGGTTTGCTTGGCACTGGGCATTTGGATTATGTTGCTTCCCGTTCTTATTCCAAAATGTTTGTTTTTCATCCTGACTCTGCAATGTTTGTTACCGATAAACTGGACATAGCCAAAACCAATCTTTTCCCTAACGTCAGTGTTACCAAAACCGAAGTAAATTGGCAGAGCAAGAAAGATTATATGACCTCTGTTCAAAAGGCTGAAGAGTTCTTTATGTTTAGCGGACAGGCTTTGCATAGCGGCTCTTTGACCATAACACCTAATGGACTATTTGGTAACGGAACAACAACATCAGGACAAATGCTGGTAACTTCTACCTACACTAAATTTAAGGATATGTCTTATGTTGCCGACACTGCCAAACTTGTTATCAAGTCCATTGATAAAGGGGCTAATGCTTTTGTTGCTAATGACGTAAAGGCTAACGTTGATTTTACAAAGATGAAAGGAGAATTTACTTCCAATGAAGGATTGGCTACACAGGAGTTTCCTTATCTTCAATATGAATGCGAGATTGACAGATTTGATTGGGATTTGAACAAAAAATTACTATCAGTTCTCAATTCTCTATCCACGTCAGCAGGAGATATGGCTTCAAAAGATCTCAAAGCAGTATTGGATAGTGAGCAACCGGGTGCCACTTTCATTTCTACTCACCCAAGTCAAAAAGGACTTACCTTTAATGCCGTCAGTGCTATTTTGGACTTAAATGCTTCAAAGCTGACAGCAAAAGATGTCTTCCTTATCAAGGTTGCCGATGCTGCCATTGAGCCAAACAACCATACTCTTGTTATCTATCCCGGAGCTCAAATGGACACTATTGAAAAGGCTCAAATTCTTGCCAACGACGAAAGCCGCTATCACCTTTTCTACAATGCTCGTGTGCATATTGCTTCCGCTAATCTATATTCTGCCAACGGATACATTGACTATGTTGATGAAGATAACAAGAAATACCCTGTCTTTATGACTCAGATAAACCCTTCAAGTGGCATAACAAAAGCTGGTGGGCTTATAACCAAAGAAAAGCCTCTTGCTCTTAGCTCAGCCTTTCTTTTCTATGGAAATATGAACGTTACCGCCAATGACAGCAGTTATTTCTTTGACGGAGGCGTACAACTCACTCATAAATGTAGTGAAGCAAATGGTTGGCTGAAGTTCAAGGCTAACTTTGACCCTGCTGCTATTTACATCCCTATTCCAGAAGCTCCTGTTGATATTAACGGTGATAGACTGACGGCTTCTATTCTTTTTGATAAGTCAAACCTCACTCCAAAAATTGCCTTTATTGCTTCCGACAAAGAAGCGGACAATGTAATCATAAAAGGTCAGGGCTTTTTAACTTTTGACAAGAATGCAAACGAATATCGTATTGCCTCAAGGGAGAAATTGGAAGATTATGACAATGAAACATCTGACTTCCTTTCTCTCAATAGACGTTCCTGTGCAGCACAAGGCAAAGGCTCTATTGGTCTTGGCTTCAATGACGGCATTGTCAAGATGGATAATTATGGCACAATAACGGTAAGAAATAACAATGATGGTAGCCCGCAAGCCGACATCCAAACTTCCCTTGCCATTAAATTTCCTTTCTCTCAAACGGCTTTGGACTTTATGGGCATAGAACTTTATGAGGATATGAATCTTTCTCCTATTGAGTTGGAAACATCCAAGTATCAGGAGCAGTTAGTACATCTTTTTGGACAGAAAAAGGGAGAGGAGCTCTTTGAAGATATGCTCATAACAGGTGAATGGAAAGAAATACCAAAAGGAATGGATTACTCTATTTACTTCAGCGACCTTCGCCTGCGTTGGGATCCTGTATATCGTTCATACATTTCACAAGGTGATGCAGAGCTGGCTATCGTAGGAAAGTATCAAATTAACAAAAAAATACGGACTCGTGTCCAGCTAACCAAGGGTGTATTGGGAACGGAGCTACGTATTTACATTGAGGCTAACCCCGATAATTGGTACTTCCTTTCTTATAATGGCTCGGCGATGAGTGTTCTTTCGTCCTATGATGATTTCAACACCATTATCAACGAGACTCCAAAAGGCAACAAAGAATTCTCATCAGGCAATAAACGCTATACTTATCGCCTTGCAACGGCTATGGAAAAACGCAACTTCATCCGCAAGATAGAGCTTGGCGAAGATGACAAAGCCGAATAGTAATTGCATTTTAGCATAAAGCATACAAAAAGCCCGAAGATTAAAATACTTCGGGCTTTCTTGTGTTGTGATATTGCAAACTTGCCATTATTTCACCACAAATTGCTTTTTCACCATACCCTTCTCAGTATGTATTTTGGCAATGTAGCTACCTGAACTAAACTTAGAAGTATTAACCTTAACAGAAGAAGTCTTTAATGATTGCTCATAAACTTTCTGTCCTGTGGCGTTAGTTATCTCAACTTTCTGCATTGGGATAGCAGTAGTTATTGTTATCTCCTTGTCCGCAGGATTTGGATAAAGTTTTGCTGCTACCTCACTGCTAAGAATGTCCATCAGACTACCACTTGCCGCACATTGATAAACAAACTTCTTAGTCTCACCCCAAATAAACTGTCCATCATAGCTGACGATGTAAGCACGATAATAATAATCAGTATCACATTGCACATCAGAAGCCGATAAAGTATGAGTATAATGACTGGTGCTGGTATTGATAGTGATAGGAACATTGGTTGCCGTAGCCAAGTAAAGCGAAGCAGAGTCTGTGCCATAAACTAAACCTAATTGTGTTGCCGCTGGACTGCCAAAGTTCGTAATATCCACAGGTAAGGTTATGGTTTGGGCAGTCGTGCTAACTATTGCATTTCCCGTTTCAACCGAAGCATACGCAAAACTAAAGGAAGTATCAACGATAGGGAAGAGGAACATAGCTGGGTAAAGAATAGTATCTAAACCATTATTACTATAGAAGCTATAAAGAGGATGTTGATCCAAATCAATCCACGTATTATGGTAAAACACCTTTGGAAAAACATCGCCGTTGCAGTTCATCATAGTCATTGGCTCAAGATAGAAAACGCGAGCCACACACGGGTCAGAAGATAGACCCTGATGTAAGGTTGCTGCGGCAAAAAAGGTGTCTGTAACAACTACAGAGATAGCATTTTCATTATCTTCATCAGTCTTAGGAACACTATCAAAAAATATTTCAATATATTCTGCTGCATACCCTCCCCATGATATATCTTCAAAATAAGGAGGAGGTTCAGATGTCCATAACTCCAAATTATCGTACCTTACTTCGGTAAGTACATCGTCTATCCCTTGCCGTATCTGTAAATAGAGAGGATTGCATGTAATTCCCCCGCCGTTCCAATTGAGTATAAGGGCTGCAATGCCTATTATCTTGATGGGATTTTCTGAAACATATTGTTGTGCTACGGCAGTTATACTATCACTCTCACTATTAAATCCTGCTCCATACGCACCAGTGTGAGGTGTCAAATAGCTCGGATCATTGGCAAGGCATACAGGAAGGATGTATTGAGCCCAATGCGGGGTACTCCAACTTGAACCGACTCCATGTGTTGGTTGTCCTATTGCAGTTAGCGAACATACCGTTGCTATTACTGCGAAAAATAATTTTTTCATAAGATATAATAAATTTTGTTAATTATTTGACGCTGCAAAGGTATGAACAAAAAATCTAACATCCAAACATTTTGACAACTTTTTTTGCATAATGTTTTTTTTTGAGTGCAAAATTGCTGCTAAAAATTGGTAATAATTTTAGCCCTAAAAACACCTCATTTCAGCCAAGCTCTGCCTCATTTTCCTAAAGCGGCGTTTCAGCGTCACGAAGTGGCGTTTCGTGACGCTGAAGTGGCGTTTTAATTTTTTATAATCAAAAAGCAGCAAACGCAAATCAAACAAACAAAAACTAAAATCTTATTTTAATATGGCATTTGTTGAAAATGTAGTATCTTTGCAGCCGTTAAACCTACTAAAACAAAGGAATATGAAAAGAAAATCAATGTTTATCTTAGCGGTTGTCTGTATTGCTATCGCTAATTCAGCGTTCGGACAGAACGTTACAGAGTTTAGGGATGTTGTTTATCTGAAAAACGGCAGCATTATCAAAGGGCAGATTGTGGAACAGGTCTTTGACTCTATTATTAAGATACAAACGACTGACGGAAGCCTGTTTGTCTATCGCCAAGCGGAGGTTGAGAAAATTGAAAGTGAAGTTCAGCCTGCCGTTCCTTACTATCTGTATAAGTCTCCTGCTACTTCATGGGCTTTATCGTTCTTTTTAGTGCCCGGTATTGGTCAATTCTATAACGGAGACAATACAAAAGGCTGGCTTTATCTTGGCGGATATGTCGGTTCGTGGCTTGTGTTTTATGCAGGTGTTGCTCAGGTGTTTGGAGACTCATATTCTGATTACACTCTTAATGATTTAGCGACCACGATAGGTATGATAAGTGTTACTACTCTTTGGTTCGCTTCATGGATAACAGCACCTAAGCAAGCCAGACAGCTCAATAGGGAACGCGGATTGCTGTCGTGGCAGATTGGAAAGAAGTCTAATCTCGCTCTTTCACCCGATGTGAAACTCTATAATAATATTTTGCCAACGCAAAATGTATCTTCAACGTTCGGAATGAAGGTTAGCATTAACTTTTAATAAGGTTTTAGAAAATTAAAATAAAAGAATATGAAGCGGAAATCAATGTTTATCTTAGCGGTTGTTTGTATTGCTATCGCTACTTCAGCATTAGGACAGAGCAAACCTGAGTTTCGTGATGTTGTTTATTTGAAAAACGGAAGCATTATCAAAGGGCAGATTGTAGAGCAAACACTTGACTCTATTATTAAGATACAAACGGCTGACGGAAGCCTGTTTGTCTATAGTCAAACGGAGGTTGAGAAAATTGAAAGTGAAGTTTCGCCTGCCGTTCCTTATTATAAGTATAAAAATCCTGTTGCTTCGTGGGCTTTATCGTTCTTTTTAGTGCCCGGTATCGGTCAATTCTATAATGGTGATGTAAGAGGCGGCTCGGCATTTGCAAGTTTCTATGCAGTGTCTCTTACTTTGTTTTGCGTAGGATTAGTACAGACTAATAGAGATGATAGTTACAAATATTCAGGTGCTACCACCTACATGGTAGGCGGTTTATTAAGTATGGGGGTTTGCTGGCTTGTTTCGTGGATCTCAGCACCTATTCAATCCTATCGGCTTAATCGGGAACACGGATTGCTATCTTGGCAGATTGGAAAGAAATCTAATCTCGCTCTTTCACCCGATGTAAAACTCTATAATAATATTTTGCCAGCTCAAAACACTACCTCAACGTTCGGAATGAAGGTTAGCATTAACTTTTAATAGCGTTTGGGGAAATTAAAATAAAGGGATATGGAGCGGAAACCAATGTTTATCTTAGTGGCTGTTTGTATGGCTATCGCTAATTCAGCGTTCGGACAGAGTGAAACAGCGTATCAAAGCAGCGAAATTTCGTTTGCAGGTAATAATGAGGAAATTGAGTTGTACGAAACCAATGTTCCTGTGCCTGATACTAACTATAAATACAGGTCTCCTTGGGCTTCGTGGGCGTGGTCGTTCTTTACCATTCCCGGAGCTGGTCAATTCTATAATGGGAATCATTTAGGAGGTGCAATATATCTTGGTTGTACTGTTATAGCAGGCTCATTATGGGCAATAGGATTTGTGAGGAGTAATAGCTATGGACATCTTGATGAGTTGAATTTCCTGTTTTACGGGGTTATAGGCTCGTTAATATACATCGGTGCTTGGGCTGCATCTTGGATAACAGCACCTATTCAATCCAAACGACTGAATGCGGAACACGGATTGCTGTCTTGGCAGATTGGAAAGAAGTCTAATCTCGCTCTTTCACCCGATATAAAACTCTATAACAATATTTTACCAGTGCAAAATACTACCTCAACATTCGGAATGAAGGTTAGCATTAACTTTTAATAGCGTTTGGGGAAATTAAAATAAAAGGATATGAAACGAAAATCAATGCTTATCTTAGTGGTTGTTTGTATAGTGATGACTATTTCGGCGTTTGGGCAAAATGAAGACTCCACCTATACTTTTGTAGTAGTAGATGGCGAGGATTGGACACCACAAATACCAAAGCGGAGTGTCTCTTTCCGCCAATTTATGGACACAAACGATATGGTTTTTAAGGATATTTATCATCTGTGGCAGGATTATCAGAACGATTTACTTGAAAACGATATGTCGTATCGGAAGAAAGACGTTACTAAATATTGGTATGACGGCGAGATAGAGACGTATGGCGATGGTTATGATTTGTATAAAATGCTTGCTCTTTCGTATTACTCCGTCTATGTAAAGGAAAATTTCATTGGAATAAATAAACGAAACGACACTCTTTACGAACTGCAAAGTGCTTATTACAATGGCAACGATAATACATTTAGTCTGTGGTATGTTATGACAGTTCCTGTTATTAAAACCAGAGACGGCAACTACAAATTTTATAATAAATTTTCGCTTAACAAACATAAGCTAACCTCATATAAGATAGATTTTGCGACATACCTCTTTCCACAGGATTATCCCTTTGATAAAAAAAATGCAAAGCAAAAAGTAGAGCAAGTGAAAGCCCTTTCCAAACACTTTGGATTAAGCAACATCAAGCCCATTATTTATTATGTTGATTTTTCTTATACAGACGTTCTTCATACATTTGGCATTGACGTATCGTTAGGGGATTATCTTGATGTGAAAGGCTTAATGCACGAGGGTAGAGCAAACATTCCATCACGTATTGTAACATATACAAGTGGCGGAGAGAGACATTGCCACGAGTTTTTGCACGTCCTCGTTAGTGATATGAGAGGTCATTACAATGAAGAAACAAATATGTTTGATGAAGGAGTGTGTTCTTATTTTGGAGATATGCAGAGGAAAAATTATAGCAAGAGTGTCGTTCAGCTAAAAGCGTTTCTCAATGACAATCCACAAGTTGATCTCTCCAAAGACTTATGTTACGCCTTCCGAGATAAGAAAGGAAAGTATGTTTCCGAAGGAACAGAAGACCAAGAGCATTCTATAACAAAGGAATGGCTTGTAGGCGAAGATGTGAATTACTCATATATTATTTTGGCTGTTGTTTGCGATATAGCCTTTCGGCAAGGTCGTTATAACAAAGTGAGACAAATGATTTTGGAATATACTTCTGACAACGACCTTTATTCACTTGTGGAAAAGCATTTGGGCATCAAGCAAAGTGATGTTGATAAATACATCAGAGATTTCTTGAATGCTACTTATTAGTACTTACAAAGATTGTGATAATTGGCTATTACTGCAGCCGCCAATCTATTTCCGCTTTGCCGACTTGGCGTAAGTAATCGTTGGTACGGCTAAAAGGTCGTGAGCCAAAGAAGCCTTGATATGCCGAAAGAGGAGATGGGTGTGCGGAGGTGATAATATGATGTTTGGAAGCGTTAATGAGCGGCAGTTTTGTTTGAGCAAATGCACCCCAAAGTATGAAGACGAGATTTTGTTTGTGATAAGAAAGGTAGGCAATGGCTGAGTCGGTGAAATGATGCCAACCAACGTTTTTGTGAGATGCTGCTTGGGCTTGGCGAACGCTTAATATGGAGTTGAGAAGCATTACTCCCTGCCTTGCCCATGAAGAAAGGTCTCCGCAGGTTGGCACAGGGACGTTAATATCACTGCATAACTCCTTGAAGATGTTTTGTAATGACGGAGGAAATTTAACTCCCGCTTGAACGGAAAAAGATAAGCCGTGAGCCTGACCTTGTCCGTGATAAGGGTCTTGTCCTATCAGTACGACCTTTGTTTGTTCAAATGGACTGAAGCGAAAAGCGTTGAAAACATCTTCTTCTTTGGGGTAAATGGTATAGGTTTTGCGTTCGTTAGCAACAAGATTAGCGAGAATGGAAAAGTATTCCTTGCGGCTTTCATAGTCAAACCACGTCTTCCAATCTGAGTTTTGAAAAATTGTTGTGTCCATAGGCTTACTTCAAAAGAGGTTTTAGCAGACGCTCGTATTCTTTTTTGTTGTTTATAACCTCAATTGCTTTTGACATATATTCGTCATCGGCTTTCATTACCTTATAATAATAAGGCAGTCCATAAAGGTTGCGAGCCAAGATAGCCTTCAAGGTTGAGTAAATAAACTTATCGGAGCGTTGAGTCATTTCTGCTATCCGTTTGTCTTCGCTTTGAGCAGCCGAATCTACTTTTGCGGTAAATTCTTGGCTGTTAAGAACCGATTGAGCGTAGGATTGATATGATGTAAAGCTCGTTGTGCTGTCCTGTGTCTGCTGTTTGAGAAAATCCATTAGTATTTGATTGACCCATTCCTTTTTTATGTCGTTACGTTCCACACCTTCGCTCTTTGCGTATTGCTCGAACTCAGGCATTATATTAAGTTTGTCGTAAGCGGTGTCAAAAGTCTCAAAGGTAGGATAAGCCTTCATTATCTTTTCTCTGTTGTTTTCTGCCCATTTAACGGCGAAAGAATTAAAGACTCCTTTGGAACGCAGGTTGATGAGGTAGTCTGAAGCCCTTGAAGTATCCATAGGCACAAAGACATCGGGCATTATACCGCCGCCACCATAGACAGTGCGTCCGTTGTTGGTATAATAACGTAAGGAATCTGGGAAAGAAATGGAGTCAGCCGAACGAAATTCGCCGTGTTTGTAGCGTTTGGCATAATCACTATAGTAATCCTCAATGCCGTTAGCATAAGACTTCTGAATACAACGCCCAGACGGCGTATAATAACGAGATGTTGTTAAACGGATTTGAGAGCCGTCAGGTAAATTCATAGGTCTTTGCACCAATCCTTTACCAAAAGAGCGTCTGCCAATAAGAACTCCTCTGTCCCAATCTTGAATTGCTCCCGATACAATTTCAGAAGCTGATGCCGAATATTCATCTATCAGCACCACGAGCTTACCTTGCTCAAATGAGCCTTTGCGAGAGGCTTTTAAGTCTTGACGGGGAGATTTTGAACCTTCGGTATAGACCAATAATTTATCACCTGCAAGCAATTCGTCACAGATTTGGAACGCTACTTCAAGGTATCCACCTCCGTTTCCCCTGAGGTCAAATACCAAATCTTTCATCCCTTGCTTTTTAAGGTCTTTTAAGGCGTCCAATAGTTCCTCTACCGAGCTTTGGGCAAAGCGGTCTAAGAGTATATAGCCTATTTCTTTGTCTAACATAAAGTAGGTGTTGATGCTTTTGATAGGAATTTTATCTCTTATGATGTTGAAGACTATTGGTTCGCTGCGTCCCGGACGTAAAATAGTGATTGCAACCTTTGTGCCTTTGTTGCCTCGCAAGTGTTTATAGACCCAGTCGTTTTTTATGCTGTCTCCTGTTGCCATAGCACTATCTACTTTCAATATCTTGTCAGAAGGCATAACGCCAACCTTTTCAGACGGACCGCCTCTTATGACATCAATAACTCGGATTGTATCATCGGTTATCTGAAACGATACTCCAACGCCGTCAAAGTTACCAACCAAAGGCTCATTTGCCTTCTGCACCTCGTCTTTTGAGATATAAACCGAATGAGGGTCTAACTCCTTTAACATACTTACTATTCCCTTTTCGGTAATCTTCGTCAAGTCGGTTTTATCCACATAATTATACCTTATATAGTTGATAAGATAATTTAGTTTGGCGTCTGTGGCTCTCTGTTCTTCCTCTGTGATTTGCTGACTATAAGCTCCAAAAGAACAAAGCAGCAAAGCAACTAATATAATATGTCTCTTCATATACAATAAACGTTTATTTATAATCGTTAATTAAGTAAATTTATTGTTCAATTAACTGCAAAAAAACGCTGCAAAGATACAACATAAAAATAAATTTTGTAATTTTGCCACGTTTTATTTATACAAAAATATCATTATGAGTATATACATCATCATTCTAATAATTACGTCAGTTCTTACTCTACTTGGCTTTTGGGCTATCTTTAACAAAGCTGGCGTTAAGGGCTGGCTGTCCATTGTACCTTTAATAAATTGCTGGTATTTGACCAAAATAATCAACAAAAACTATTGGTGGTTTGTTTATTTTCTAATTCCTTGCATCAATATTTTTGTCTTTATGCTTGCCATTGTAGAAGTGGCAAAATGTTTCAAAAAAACTGGTCTTGGGTTTCAGTTGTTGGCTGTCTTGTTTCCTTTCATTATTCTGCCTTATCTTGGCTTTGCAAAAAAAGAAGTTTATACTCATCCTTCGCAATTACAAGAAAATAAACTTTCTGCGGCAAGAGAATGGGTTGATGCAATACTTTTTGCTGTCATTGCTGCGTCTGTGATAAGAGTAGTGTGCTTTGAGAT
>JAISLH010000024.1 GCA_031260565.1 Bacteroidales bacterium | reverse complement strand
ACCTCTTCGCTTTGAGACAACAGACTCTTCATCTCCAAAGCCTTTGTCTTAGCAGGGCAAACATCAGCACAGTTTCCACAGCCCGTACAATCAAGAGGACTAACCTGCATTCTGAACTGTAAGCCTTCAAACTCCTTACCAGTAGCTTTTATGGTCTTAATATTGGAAAGTTTGCTTAGTTCCTTTTCATCTATTAAGAAAGGGCGAATGGCAGCATGAGGACAGACTAACGCACATTGATTACATTGAATACAATTCTCTGCAATCCACGTAGGCACATTTGATGCTATTCCTCGTTTTTCGTATTGAGATGTTCCACAAGGGAAAGTTCCGTCTTCACGACCTCTGAATGCAGAAACAGGTAGGCTATCTCCCTCTTGAGCATTGATTACATCAACAACGTTTTTGATAAAATCAGGGCGTTCAATGGTTGCTTGAGACTTTTCATCCGTTGCATTAAGCCAGCTGCTGCTAACCTCTATTTTAACAACATCCGCTCCTCTATCAACAGCAGCATAGTTCATCTTAACAATGTTTTCCCCCTTTTTGCCGTAGGATTTATCTATCGCCTTCTTCATTTGGGTTACCGCCAATTCATAAGGTATAACGCTTGCTATTTTGAAGAAAGCAGACTGCAAAATGGTATTTGTTCTGTTGCCCAAACCAATTTCTTCAGCTATTTGAGTAGCGTTGATGATATAGAAATTGATATTCTTTGCTGCCAATTCTCTTTTTATCTTTGCAGGCAAGTTTTTAACGGTGTCTTCTGCATTATACATTGAGTTTAGCAGGAATGTCCCATTTTGCTTTATGCCCTTCAACACTTCATACATATTGAGATAAGCAAAAACATGGCAAGCAACAAAATCAGGTGTTGTTACCAAATAAGGTGAGCGAATAGGAGTATCACCGAACCGAAGATGAGAACAAGTAAATCCTCCAGACTTCTTTGAGTCGTAAGAGAAATATGCCTGACAGTACTTATCGGTATTATCACCAATAATTTTGATAGAGTTTTTGTTTGCTCCTACCGTCCCGTCTGCTCCTAAACCATAGAACTTTGCTTCAAAAGTTCCATCTGTTGCCATTGAGATTTCAGGCAAAACAGGTAAAGAATGATTAGTTACATCATCAACAATACCAACGGTGAATTGGTTCTTTGGATTGGCAGATTTTAAGTTTTCAAAGACAGATAAGATTTGAGCAGGCGTTGTATCCTTTGAACTCAAACCATAGCGTCCTCCAATGATAAGAGGTTTGTTTTGAGCAGCAATATCTTTGCAGGAAGCAAATGCCTCAACAACGTCAAGATAAAGAGGATCACCGTTTGCTCCTACTTCTTTTGTCCTGTCAAGAACACAGATGCGCTTTGTGGTTTGAGGTAAAACTGCTCCTAAATATTTAACAGAGAATGGGCGGTAAAGATGTACGTTCACCAAACCTAATTTCTCACCTTTGTTATTCAGATAATCAATAGTTTCCTTTATAGTGTCGGAGATAGAACCCATTGCTATTATTACGTTAGTAGCATCTTCCGCTCCATAATAATCAAAAGGCTTATAGTTTCTACCTGTAATCTTTCCAACCTCTTCCATATACGAAGCAACAATGTCAGCAACCGCATCATAATAAGGATTGCAGGCTTCACGAGCTTGGAAGAATACATCAGGATTCTGAGCCGTTCCTCTTGTTACAGGATGTTCTGGATTGAGTGCATTGTCTCTAAAACGTTTAAGTGCATCCCTGTCTATCAAACCTGCCATATCTTCATTGGAAAGAGCCTCAATTTTCTGTATCTCATGAGAGGTTCTAAACCCATCAAAGAAATGCAAGAAAGGCACACGACTCTTTATCGTTGAAAGATGAGCCACACCTGCCAAATCCATAACCTCCTGCACTGAAGAAGAAGCCAGCATCGCAAAACCTGTCTGGCGGCAAGCATAAACATCAGAATGGTCACCGAAGATTGACAGAGCCTGAGCAGCGATAGTTCTTGCTGTTACGTGCAACACTCCCGGCAACAATTCACCAGCAATCTTATACATATTAGGTATCATCAACAAAAGCCCCTGAGAGGCGGTGAAAGTTGTTGATAAAGCACCTGCCTGCAAAGAGCCGTGTAAAGCCCCTGCTGCTCCTGCTTCCGATTGCATTTCAACTAATTTGACCGTTTCGTTGAATACATTTTTACGTCCGTTTGCAGCCCACTCATCAACATATTCTGCCATTGGAGAAGAGGGCGTGATAGGATAGATAGCGGCAACTTCACTGAACATATATGCTATATGAGCCGCTGCCTGATTTCCATCGCAAGTTAAGAATTTCTTTTCTTTTGCCATTACTTTACTGTTTTGTTATTAAGTTTATATTAAATATTCTATTTTAAGAGGGTGCAAAAGTACAAAAATTATTTCATTTTTCTCAATATTTTGGCATTTTGAGAAAAAGTTGTATATTTGCAGCGTTAAAATCGTATCAAATATAACATAAATGACCTTTGCAGGCTTACATATTCGATTAAACTTCCTTCATTTTCTATCAGAAATGGCAGATTTCACATTGAATTTTAAGGAAAACAACTTAGTTTCCGAAGAAATCAACTTAGTTTCCGAAGAAATCAACTTAGTTTCCGAAGAAATCAACTTAGTTTCCGAAGAAATCAACTTAGTTTCCGAAGAAATCAACTTAGTTTCTAAGGAAATCAACTTAGTTTCTAAGAAAAACAAAGCATTCATAAATAAATTGTAGTTAAAAATTTTAAAAATTAATATTATGGCAGACTGGATTACAGGAAAAGAAGCAGATTTATTGGCACAGGCAGACGCAAATGAGAAGTATTTCATTTCGCTTGGGTCGCAGTTTTCACCAACTGAGTTGCAACGTTTTAAGGCAGCAGTAACGGCGTTCAAAAACGGATACACAAAGGCTCAGGACAAAAACAACGTAACACACGCCGAAATAACAGCAAAAAATTTGGCGAAGAAGGCTTTGAAAGCCATCATGAGAGAGTTTTATGCCAACTATGTCTATGGTAATCCGAAGATTACGGCAGACACGCTGGAGCAGTATCAATTCCCTGTTCATGACAAAATTCCAACGCCGGTGCCGGTTCCTCAAACGCCGCCTGACTTTGTTATAGATTTTGCTCTCGGCGGTTTGCACAAGCTATTCTTCGGTAAGTTTAACAGCCAAAACAAGATTACGGCGGGGTTGCCAAAAGGTGCTCATGGTGTGGAGGTTAGAAGGCTCACAGTGCCGTCTGAAACACCGCCTTTAGACCCAGACCCGGAGGAAATGGAGTTTTTGAATCTTGCCTCAAAGAGTCCTTTTGACGTGCATTACAACAAAAATTCCAGAGGGACAAAAGTCTATTATGCAATGCGTTATTTTAATGACAGGGGTGAGCATAGTGAGTGGTCTTCCGTTCAAATGGCGTTAGTGAATTAAAGTAAGTTTATTGCAGACAGAAGCCCGATAATGATTGATATTGTCGGGCTTCTTTTATGCCGTTAAAAGAAAAAGAACAGCAATTATTTGGTAATTCAAAAAATTGTCGTACCTTTGCACCCGCAAAATAAGGGTCTCTTGACCGAGTGGCTAGGTGCCGGTCTGCAAAACCGTTTACTCCAGTTCGAATCTGGAAGAGACCTCAAAATATAATGAACAAAGCATTAACAATCATATTATACTATTGTGTTCTTGCTCCCTTTTCCCTGCTCCCGATGAGGGTTCTTTACTTAATATCCGACTTCTTTGCTCTGCTTCTAATTCACATCGTTAAATATCGTAAGGAAGTAATCAAAAAAAACCTTCAAAACTCATTTCCAAATCTTACAGCCAAAGAAATAGAGGCTATTACTAAGAAGTATTATATTCATCTTGCAGATGTGATAGTTGAGGGAGTGAAGATGCTTACCATTTCAAAAAGACAACTTATGCGAAGGTACAAATGCCTTAACCCGGAGGTGCTACAGCCGTATTTTGAGCAGCGGCAGAGTGTTATTTTGGTCTCCGCCCACTATAACGATTGGGAATTTATGGTTCTCTCGCTTGATATGCAGTTCAAACATCACGGAATAGGGGTAGGAAAGATTTTGTCAAGTAAAGTCTTTGAGTATATAATGTATAAAAAACGCACTCGTTATGGGACAGAAGTTGTCTATGCTGACTCCGTTCGTCATACCTTTGAGAAGTATCGGCAGGAAAATCGTCCCTGTGCGTATATGATGCTGTTTGACCAGTCTCCCAATAGTATAAGCCGCTGTTATATCACAAACTTCCTATCTCAAAAAACCGCTGTTATCTATGGACAGGAATATTTTGCCAAGAAATATGACTACCCTGTCTTCTTTTATAGTGTGCGAAAGGTCAAAAGGGGTTATTATGAGTTTGAATTAGATATTGTTGAAAGTAATCCAACCGAAGCCAAATACGGTGAAATAACTGAGAAATGTTTATCTCATTTAGCAAATCTTATCAATGAAGCCCCTCAATATTGGATTTGGAGTCATCGCCGCTGGAAATATAAACTATAATAAACAGGCTATTTTCATATTTAGCAAAATGAAGAGCCATTCCTATGCTATAAACTAGGAAAATGAGGTGAGCATATAAATATTGAGCTGGTTAATTTTTGTGATAAATAGTGGTTTGGAGGAGTTTATTTTGTTAAATTTAGGTATAAAAGTGGAATGATTTGAAAAAAAGCGATAGTTATAAAGTATTGTTTTATAGATAATAAAGGGCAGTGGAGATAAAAATTAGTAAAAATAATCAGAAAAA
>JAISLH010000020.1 GCA_031260565.1 Bacteroidales bacterium | reverse complement strand
TTATTTTGCTGAAGTGGCGTTTAAAATCTGGTAGGTATATACCAAAAATTCGGTAGGTATATACCAAACGAAAATTTGGTATATAGCAAATGAGCGTTTGGTATATACCTACCGAATTTAAAGTGGCGTTTTGAGGAAATAAAACGGCGTTGAGGAAAGTTAAAATGGCGTTTTAATGAAGTCTAATAAGAAAAAATATATCGCATATATAATAAAAGGAGTGTAATCGGCGTTATGGTCGTAAAGTTTTAATTTTAATAAAAGATAAATCAAAGAAATGAAGAAGAGATTTATTAACATTATTGCTGTCTTTGCGACAAGCGTTGCGAGCCTTTCAACAACGGCTCAAAATATGGCAGACTTCACTACTGCCGCTGAGAATTCTGTACATAGTGTCGTGCATATTAAATGTACATACTCTATTAGAACAAACACGATGATGGACTTTTTTGACCTGTTGTTTTCCCCAATGCAATCTATGCAAAGGTCGTATCAAACGTCAGGGTCAGGCGTTATAATGAGTGCCGATGGCTACATTATAACCAATAATCACGTGGTTGCCGATGCCGATACTATCAACGTTATCCTTAATGACAGGCGTTCTTTTAAGGCAAAGCTCATTGGCAACGACCCTTCGGCTGACTTGGCTGTGATAAAGATTGACGCCAATGACTTAAAGGCTATTACCTTTGGCAATTCGGACATTGTGCGTATTGGAGAGTGGGTGCTGGCTGTGGGAAATCCCTTTAACCTAACTTCAACCGTTACGACCGGAATTGTAAGTGCTAAAGCAAGAGATATAAACATTTTGGGCAATAAGATGAGTCAGACGCCTATTGAAAGTTTTATTCAGACTGATGCGGCGGTTAATCCGGGTAATAGCGGCGGTGCTTTGGTTAATCTGCAAGGAGAACTGATTGGTATCAACACTGCTATTGCTTCTTCAACGGGAAGCTATGCCGGTTATTCCTTTGCCATACCTTCTAATATAGTTAGGAAGGTTACAGGCGACCTTGTGAAATACGGCTATACCCAAAAGGCATACATTGGTGCTCAGTTGGAAGAAATTGATGCCAAAGTGGCGGCGGCAAAGGGCTTAAAAAATGTATATGGTGTTTATATCAATGATGTCTTCAAGGGAGGTGCGGCAGAGAAGTCGGGTTTGAAAGAAGGCGATATTATAACTAAAATCAATGGAAAAAGCATTAACACAAATGCGGAGTTCAATGAAATTATGGCTCAATCCTCTCCAAACCAACAGGTGGAGATAGAATACGAGCGAAACGGCAACCCAAGTACTAAAACCTTGACTTTACTGAATTCAATGGGCACAACCGATATGGGAAAGGATAATTCGGAGTCCGTAACAGCTGCAGGCGTTGTTTTCAGAAAGGTTTCCAATGAGGAACGTCAGCGTTATAATCTTGGCAAAGATGTAGGTGTTGTGGTGGTTAAGGTAGGTCAGTCATCGTTTGCAAGAGTTGGAATAAAAGACGGACTTATCATCACATCTATTGACAGACAACCGGCAACTATTGAAGCCGTTCAAAACCTCAACAGCAAGAAAGGAAAAGAGGTAGAATTGGAAGGCTTTTCTCCTATTGGTCAGCAGTTTTACTATATGCTAATTCTGTAATGTTGATAAGTTGTTGAAAAAAAGTTATCAAATTTCTTGGTAATCCCAAACTTTTGCTTTATCTTTGCAAACCTCAAAACATAAAAAAGGATTAGTTATGCGGCAGTTAAAAATCACCAAATCAATAACCAACCGAAACGTTGGGTCATTAGATAAGTTTCTTCAAGAGATAAGTAAAGAAGATTTAATCTCAGCAGAACAGGAAGTCGTCCTCGCACAACGAATAAGAAACGGTGACCAAATGGCGTTGGAGAAACTCGTTAAGGCTAATCTGCGTTTTGTTATTTCGGTTGCAAAGCAGTATCAGAACCAAGGGCTCAGTCTTCCCGACCTTATAAACGAAGGAAATGTCGGATTGATAAAGGCAGCTCATAAATTTGATGAAACAAGAGGCTTTAAGTTCATATCTTATGCGGTATGGTGGATACGTCAATCAATATTGCAGGCTATTGCAGAGCAGAGTCGCATTGTCCGTTTGCCGTTAAATCAAGTTGGAACAATCAACCGTTTGAAGAAAGAGAGAGCAAGATTGGAACAAGGTCTTGAACGTCCTCCAACAACAGAAGAAATGGCTGATGCAATGGATATGTCGTATGAGAAAATGAAGGATACGCTCGGCATAAGTAACAAATCCATCTCCATAGATGCCCCATTGATTGAAGACGAAGACATCAACTTTATGGATATTTATATACCTGAGGGCAGCGAACAGAGTGATGACATCGTTATGCACGAGTCTTTATCGGAAGATATTAAACGTTCATTGACTGCATTGACTAAAAGAGAACGAGATATTGTTTGTATGTTCTTCGGAATTGGTTTCCCGCATGGCTATACCTACGATGAAATTGGTGCGGAGTGCAACTTGACAAAAGAAAGAGTAAGGCAAATCAAAGACAGAGCAATAAAGAGATTGCGCAGGTCTGATTGCAGCAATCTGAAAGCTTATTTAGGTTAAATTTTTTCATATTATTGTAATATTTGTACGGCAATTCAACATTTTGAGTTGCCGTTTTTGTTTGTCAGTTCGTTCATTTATCATTTTGAAATGGCGAACGGGTGGCTTATCTGCGGAATTGTGATTTTTTTTCTTACCTTTGCAGCCGCTTAAATCAAAGAACAGCAAGATGAAAGAACAAAGGCATATAGCAATATTAGGCTCTACAGGCTCTATCGGAACTCAGGCTTTACAGGTTGTGGAAGCCCATAAGACAGAGTTTTGCGTTGAGGTGCTGACGGCTCATTCTAACTGGCAGTTACTTGTTCAGCAGGCGTTGAAGTTTGAACCTAATTGCGTGGTTATTGCAGACAAAAGCTATTATCAGCCATTGAGTGAAGCATTACGAAATACTGACATAAAGGTCTTTGCTGGTGAAGAGTCAGTTGTTGATGTTGTTTCAATGGAAAGCATAGATATGGTGCTGGTGGCTATTGTTGGCTTTGCAGCTCTTGCTCCTGTTATGGCGGCTATTGAAAGCGGGAAGCCAATAGCTCTGTCCAATAAGGAGACTCTTGTGGTTGGTGGTCAGATTATTACTTCTACTGCAATGGAACGCCGTGTCCCTATTCTGCCTATTGATTCGGAGCATAGTGCAATCTTCCAGTGCCTGATTGGAGAATCAAAGCCGCAAAACCTTTATTTGACTGCATCTGGTGGTCCTTTCTTTGGCTACGACAAGTCTCAATTAGAGTCTGTTACTGTGAAGCAAGCCTTAAATCATCCAAAGTGGTCTATGGGCAGAAAGGTTACTATAGACTCCGCAACGCTGATGAACAAAGGCTTAGAGATGATAGAAGCTCACTGGCTCTTCGGAATAGAACCGCAAAACATCAAAATAGCGGTTCATCGTCAATCCATAGTGCATTCGTTGGTTGAATTCGAGGACGGGTCGTTTAAGGCACAGATGGGATTGCCTGATATGAGGTTGCCGATTCAATATGCACTCAGTTTTCCTCAACGATTGAAGAGTGATTTTGAGCATTTGGATTTGTTCTCTCTTGGTTCGCTGACTTTTGAAAAGCCAAATAAAGAAGTCTTTCGCTGCTTGGATTTGGCGTATCAAGCAATTGAAAGGGGCGGAAACATACCTGCCATAATGAATGCGGCGAATGAGGTTGCTGTTGCTGCCTTTCTTGACGAAAAAATAGCGTTTAATGCCATTGCTACTTTGATTGAGGAGGCTATGGCAAAGCATCAATATATTGAAAAACCGACTTATGACGACCTTCTGCTCACTGACAGTGAGGTAAGAGCGTCTATGAAAAACATAATAAAGTAATAACTATGAAAATCTTAGCATTAATTTTAAGCCTTTCCTTTTTGGTGTTCATACATGAACTTGGGCATTATTTATTTGCTCGTTTGTTCAAAACAAGAGTGAAGAAGTTCTATCTGTTCTTTAACCCCTATTTTTCTATTCTCCGTGCCAAGAAGATAGAAGGCAGGTGGAAGTTTAGTTTTTTCTCAAAAAAATCTCCCCAAAGCTTCAATGAGCATGAGGAAAATACGGAATGGGGAATTGGTTGGGTGCCTTTTGGCGGCTATTGTGAGATTGCAGGAATGATAGATGAGAACAACACCTCAGCAGAAGCCTTTTCAGAAGAGCCGCAGCCTTGGGAATATCGCTCAAAGAAAGCATGGCAAAGGCTGTTGATTGTTTTGGGTGGAGTTTTGATGAACTTCATTGGAGCAATGGCTATTTTTGCTGCCGTTCTCTTTGTTTGGGGAAAGGAAACTCTGCCGATGGAAAATGCCAGAATGGGATATGAATACACTCAAACCTTTATTGACAACGGCTTTCAGAACGGAGACATAATTCTTACCATAAACGGGACTAAGGCAGAAGACATTCCTTCCGCTACCAACAAACTTCTGCTTGATGATGCAAGGCAATGCGAAATTAAACGTGGTGATAGTGTTATCATAATAGACCTTCCGCAGAACTTTGCCAAACAAATAGTTGCTTCACAGACCAAAGAGTTGATGTCTCCTCGCTTTCCGTTTGTCGTAGGAGATTTTGTGCTTGGCTCGGTAGCTCAATCGGCTGGGATGAAGACAGGGGATAGTATCGTGGCTCTTAACAATATTCCAACGCCTACTTTCTCAGACTTTATCAAAACCATAAAAGACCTTGCCAATACGGAGATTAACCTTTCGTTTTATCGCAATAACGAACTTCAAACCAAGACAATGAAACTTGGAGGTGAGGCAAAGATTGGTGTTATGCCAAAAGACCCCGTCAAGATGTTTGAGACTAAAAAAACGCAATACGGCTTCTTTGAATCCATACCAGCAGGTATTGACAAGGGAACGTCAATGTTGGTCTCTTATGTAAAGCAATTCAAACTTGTCTTCTCAAAAGAAGGGGCTTCTCAAATAGGGGGCTTTGGTGCAATAGGCGGTCTGTTTCCAGCTGCTTGGGATTGGCAGATTTTTTGGTACATCACGGCATTTCTTTCAGTGATGCTGGCGTTTATGAATATCCTTCCGATACCTGCGTTGGACGGCGGACATGTCTTTTTCACTCTTTGGGAAATCATAACGGGCAGAAAGCCGGGTGATAAGTTTCTTGCACGAGCCCAAACGGTCGGAATGATAATTTTATTTGCACTTTTAATTTATGCAAATGGCAATGACCTGTTCCGCTGGCTGAGTTCAAAATTCTAAAAGTGCCATTTCATCTTTTCTTACTCCTTATTTTAATACAAGAAAATGGCGTTTTAGAAAAAATTTATTTACTTTTGCCACCTGATTATGGCAAATCTGAAAGAAAAATTAGAGTTAAAAATATTTGATATAGTATCGCAAACGTCTGAAAGTCTGGGATTGAAGAGCTATGTGGTTGGAGGATATGTCCGAGACTTGATTATGCGAAGACCGTCAAAAGACATAGATATTGTAACCATTGGTAGCGGTGTATTGTTGGCGGAAAACGTTGCGGCGGCTTTGGGCAAGAGAACAAAGATGTCAGTCTTTCGCACCTTTGGAACGGCGTCTCTGTGGTACAGAGAAGGAGACGAAATCTTTCAAATAGAGTTTATTGGTGCCAGAAAGGAGAGCTATTCCCACGATAGCCGAAATCCCGTTGTTGAAGACGGAAGTATGGAAGAAGATCAAAGGAGGCGGGACTTTACGATAAACACTCTATATATTAGTTTGAATAAGGAAGATTATGGAATGTTGATAGACCCTTTTAATGGTTTAGAGTCAATCCACAATAGTCTCATTCAAACCAACACAGACCCTGATATAACGTTCTCTGATGACCCTCTGCGGATGATGCGTGCCATAAGGTTCGCCTCTCAGCTTAATTTCTCACTCCATAGTGATACTTTAGACGCCATAAAGCGTAATGCAAACCGTATAAACATCATTACAAAGGAGCGGATTGCTGACGAGCTGAACAAAATCATTCTTTCGCCTGTCCCTTCCATTGGTTTGCGGCTTTTGGACAAGACAGGGCTGATGCAGATTATCTTTCCCGAACTTGAAAGTCTTAAAGGAGTAGAACCTGTGGGCAATATGGCTCACAAGGACGTCTTTGTGCATACGCTAAAAGTGCTTGACAACGTAGCCAAACATAGTGATAATCTATGGCTTCGCTGGGTTGCCGTACTGCATGATATAGCAAAACCGAGATGTAAGCGTTTTGAGCAAGGTTTTGGCTATACCTTTCATGGGCATGAAGTGAAAGGAGCGAGGATGGTAAAGGGTATTTTTGCCAGAATGCGATTGCCGCAGAACGAATGTATGAAGTATGTTGAGAAAATGGTATCTCTCCATCTTCGTCCAATATCTCTAGTGGAGGATGTGGTTACCGATTCGGCTGTAAGGCGGTTGCTTTTTGACGCTGGCAACGATATTGACGACCTTATGCTTTTGTGCGAAGCCGATATAACGAGTAAGAACCAACAAAAGGTGCAACATTATCTCAATAACTTTAAAATAGTGAGGGCAAAGCTTGTTGAATTGGAAGAAAAGGACAGGATACGCAACTTTCAGCCTCCAGTGTCGGGTGAAGACATTATGACAATCTTTTCAATTGAACCCTGCCGAGAAATAGGCGTCATAAAAACTGCCATAAAGGACGCAATATTAGACGGAAAAATTGAAAACGACAGAGAACAAGCCCTTGCGTTGATGTATGAGCAAGCAGCGAAATTAGGATTAAGGAAAAGGGAATGATTAACAAGCGATTGATAGTTCTGGTTGGCTCTACGGCGGTTGGCAAAACGAAGAAAGCTATTGAGTTAGCAAAGCATTTTGAGACAGAAATAGTCTCTGCCGACAGCCGACAATTCTATAAAGAGTTGAAGATAGGGGTTGCTTCACCTACTATGGAAGAGCAGCGAGAGGTTCGCCATCATTTTGTAGGTAATATCTCAATCTACGATTCTTATAATGCGGCTACTTACGCTACGGAGGCACTGCAAACTGTTGAACATTTGTTTCAATCACACAATACGGTTATTCTCACGGGCGGTTCGGGAATGTACATCAAGGCTTTATGTGATGGAATAGACCTTATGCCAGATGCAAATCCGCAGATAAGAGAAGAGTTAAATCAAATCTTCGCCGAGCAAGGAATAAAGCCCCTTCAAGAAGAGTTAATGAATAGAGACCCGCAGTATTATGACATTGTGGATACTAATAATCATATTAGACTCATTCGTGCTTTGGAGGTATGCCGCTCAACGGGCAAACCTTATTCGTCCTTTCGCAGAAATACTAAGACAAAACACTGGTTTGAGATAGAGAAAGTAGGTATTCTTCGCTCAAGGGAAAGCCTAATAAATCGTATAAACCTAAGGGTTGATGATATGATAGCCGAAGGATTGATTGATGAAGCATATAGGTTTCATAATGTAAAACATCTGCAAGCTATGAACACGGTCGGCTATAAGGAACTCTTTGACTACTTTGACCAAAAGACCACTTTGGAAAAGGCGATAGAGAATATAAAGACCAATACCCGTCAATACGCCAAGCGACAGATGACTTGGTTTAGAAAGGATAAGGCAATACGTTGGTTTGATTTGGATAAGGAGGATATTTATGTTGATTAAAGCATTAAAGACCCTTGTTTCTCTTGTATCCTTTTTGCTTTTTACCCTGACTATTGAGGCACAGAGTACGGCAAACCTTGTCTATAATCCATCTTTTGAGGAACACCTTGCTTGCCCTGACAAGATTGAGCCTTACGGAAAGATGATGGAGGTCATTGCTTGGTGGCAGCCGACCAACGGAAGTGCAGATTATTACAACAAATGTGGAGGCAAACAGACCTCAATCCCCAAAAACAAACTCGGAATACAGATGCCGCATTATGGAGTAGCGATGGTTGGGATTTATGCTTCCAAAACAACTTACAGAGAGTATATTCAGACCGAATTGAAAGAGAAACTAATCAAAGGAGAACGCTATAAACTGAGTTTTTATGTCTCTTTGTCAGAATATTCTTCTGCAGCCGTAGCAACGATAGGAGGTTTGCTGACAACCAACCGCATAGAGGACACCACAAGGGAAATACTTGCCTATAACGAAAGGACTATGCACAAATTTGATGTCAAGGAAAAGAAGACTACATACTTCAAACCGCAAGTCGTTAATGCCTTTGACAATCCCATAACCAACACTCAGGACTGGACAAAGATAGAAGGCGAGTTTATTGCAGAGGGTGGAGAGCTTTATCTGACAATAGGCAACTTTTATCCTGCAGAAAAGAGCAACTTGATTGAGCCAAAAAACCTCACCTATCTGCTTCCCGGTGCGTATTATTACATAGATGATGTGTCCTTAACCTGTTTGACTTGCGGCATTCCAAAACATATCGTAACCACTGCCCAAAACAGCTCATCGGAAATAACAATTACCACCACCAAAGACGAGAAAAATTATGAAGTTGGACAGGTTATAGTCTTGGAAAACATCTTCTTTGACTTTGATAAGAGCGTTTTGTTGCCTCAATCCTACGTTGAGCTGAAACATCTAATTGATTTATTGAGCCAATATCCCAATATGAAGATAGAGCTTTCAGGACATACCGACAGCTATGGGACAGACGCCTACAACCAACCTTTGTCTGAAAGGCGCGCAATGGCAGTCTGCAATTATCTTCTTGCCAATAAAATCAATCCAACACGATTAACTCACAGCGGTTTTGGCTCTAAACGCCCCATAGCAACTAACGAAACGGACGAAGGCAGAGCAAAAAACCGTAGAGTGGAGTTCAAAATTATAGAAATGTAAAAAAAGTTTGAGAAGCTAACTCATTTATTTCCCCCTTTTTTTTCATCCATTTTACCCATTCAATAATTGGTCAAATTCTTTCAACTGAAACAATAAATTCTTTTAACTGAAACAATAAATTCTTTTAACTGAAACAATAAATTCTTTTAACTGAAAGAGAAAATTCTTTTAACTGAAACAATAAATTCTTTTAACTGAAACAATAAATTCTTTTAACTGAAACAATAAATTCTTTTAACTGAAAGAAAAAATTCTTTTAACTGAAAGAAAAAATTCTTTTAACTGAAAGAAAAAATTCTTTTAACTGAAAGAAAAAACTCTTTCAACTGAAAGAAAAAATTCTTTTAACTGAAAGAAAAAACTCTTT
>JAISLH010000081.1 GCA_031260565.1 Bacteroidales bacterium | reverse complement strand
AACAACGTGCCGACAATACACCGACACCATTAACGACATCTATTTGCTCCTCCGACAGCAAAGTATCTGCTAATTCTACAAAGTCATATTTAGTCTTGGGCGTGAAAAGATTCCCTTTTATAGCCTCTAACTTTTGCTTTGTTGCATTGATAGCAAAATCCGATTGGTCTATGCCTATCCATTGACGGTTGTTTGCTTGAGCCGCTTTCAATGTCGTTCCTGACCCACAAAAACAATCCAACACAATACTTTTCGGATTGGAAGACGTCTTTATGATTAAGTCTAACAAGTCTGAGTTTTTTTCGGTAGGATAAACAGGATATTGCGGATCTTTGTATTCCCATATATCTTGTACTCGTTTTCCTTCACGCTCATCGGCATATATTATTTTTCTTGGATTTCCTGTTGATGACCATTCTATTAAACCTTCCCTATCCCACTGCTCTAATGTTTCTACATCTGTTCTCCAATGCCTGCCTATGGGAGGAGCAATTCCTTTGAAAGGTTGATTAGACTTTCCTTTTTCTGTTTCTCCCGGTGCATGAATGGGAACAGTGGTATATCTCCTTCCTTGTTTATCTGTTTTTGGAAATAGTTTCTCAAAGTCTTTTTCTGTGTATTTTTCTCGTGGCTCATTCCAAATTGGACTGTTTGATTTTGTGTAAAAGAGTATTAAATCCTTAACGTTACCATAACCAATACGGTCAAAGTTTTTAGGATTGCATTTCACTCTTGTTATGTCATTTCTGAAATTATCCATACCAAAGACTTCATCCATCATTACCTTTACATAATGACCTATTTTGTAATCTATATGCAGATAAATAGAACCTTGCTCTGATAAAAGTTCTTTGAGAAGCAAGAGACGCTCTCTAAGAAACTCTATAAAACATTGCCCTGTTAATGTGTCGGAGTAAGCTATTTCGCCATTTTTAGAATTACTTATTGTAGAAGCTCTCCCATTGGTTATGGTAAAACTTCCGCCTGTTGAATATGGCGGGTCAATATAAACTAAGTCTATTTTACCTCTTAGCCCATTGTTTAAAAGGTATTCAAGCCCTGCAATATTATCTGCTTTAATAAGTAAGTTATTCATTTAGTTGTTTAGATTTGGTAAAGAAATTCTCGCAGTACAAGAGCACTCATTATATTTTGGTTTTTGTACGTCTCTGTTATTGCTTTGTACATTTTATTACCACCTTCTATAAACAGCACACCATCCAATACAGCTACTTTTACTGCCTTAACACCTTTTGCTTGAATGGTACTAATAGCATCATTGAATTGAGCATTTTGATGTCCTCCGAAATCTGTAAGGAACTTCGCTTCACCAATAACATATTGCTTGTTGAAACGTCCAATAAAATCTAAGCCTTTATTATGATTATAGCCTAAATGTTCGTGAGCAAAGTTCATTAAAGCGTTATCACCAGCGTCAAGAATCGCATCTTCATTAGTTGCCAAAAAATCTTCCAAACCAACAGGTTCTATTCCCAATGATTTGCGTTTTAACCAATCGCGAAACATCGGACCAATTTGCCTATTCGTTTCCTTTGGCTCACTGCACCGTTCATATATTTTATCCAGTCCCATTTCGTATAACCGTCCGCAAATCCTGTTAATCGTTCTTGGGTTTCTATCTATAGCAGAACCATCTCGTTTAAGATAGGCTATATAGCTATCTTTCACTGGAAATAAATCTAATTTTAATAGTTCTTTAATTAAAATATCGTTATTTTTTATCTTGAATGCTTTTTCAACCTCTTGCCAAACATCCTGATTTATGTCTCTTATTCCCTCTGGAATAGTCGGATAAACCTGAAATAAATCATCCAAATATGACCTTTGGTTTGCGTATTCAATACTTAGTTTAATCCATTTATTCATATATATCAGATAATAATTTTGCCGTTGTTTTTTATATTATTAGCTCTTTCTCCCTAAAAGACGGGTTGCAAAGGTAGTAAGATTTTCCTTTGCTTCAGCTTCCACAGAAACTTTTTCTAAGCTAATCATCGCCTGTTGAGTGTAATTTTTCGCTACCTTCTCGGCTATTTCTCGTATGTTCAGGCTTTCGTAAATAGCGATAACCTGACGTATTTTCTCATTTTGGTCTGCAAATTTGGCAGAAAAGAGGTCTAAAAGCTGCTTTTGCTGCTTCAAATCGGCTACTTCTAACGCCTTCAAGTAAAGAAAAGTCTTCTTATTATCCGCAATATCCTTGCCGGTAACCTTGCCAAAAGCCTCCAAATCACTCCAGCAATCAAGAATATCATCCTGTATCTGAAAGGCTATACCTATATTTTCACCAAAATACTCCAAAAGTTTGATGTCCTGTGCATTAGCTTTAGCAATTATTGCTCCCATTTTAAGTGAAGCCCCAAGCAGTACAGATGTTTTAAGTCTCACCATTTCAATATACTGCTCTATCGTTACGCTATCCTGTCTCTCAAAATCCATATCCAACGTCTGACCCTCACAAACATCAATAGAAGCTTGTGAAAGAACTTTTGCCAAATCACTCGTTACATCTGCTTCACTTTCAAGAAGCTTTGCCATAGCCATAGCAAACATCGTGTCCCCTGAAAGGATAGCCGCATTTGTGCTATATTGCTTATAGACAGTCGGCTTGCCTCTTCGTAAGGGCGAAGCGTCCATTATGTCATCGTGAAGTAGTGTAAAATTATGTAGGGTTTCTATTGCAACTGCCGCAGGTTGAGCCTTCTGCAACTCACAGCCGAACATATCAACAGCAAGCAAAACAAGCAAGGGACGAATCCGTTTTCCGCCCTGCCGCATTGCATAATCAACAGGCTCATAAAGAGACAAAGGTTGCTTTATATATTGTTGTTTATCAATCGTCTCAACAGCGAGAGTCTGCAAATAATCTAATGTGTGCATAATGTATTTTTTACGGTTGCAAAGTTAAGTATTTTCTTTTAATTAACAAGCATTTATTTTCTTTTTGTATCTTTGCACGTTGAGAAATGGGTAGATTGGTCGTACCTCGCACCCAAATAACGAATGTATTATGTTAAATCACTACCATAAGAGAGTGGAAGCTAAAGACTCTTTCTTCAA
>JAISLH010000050.1 GCA_031260565.1 Bacteroidales bacterium | reverse complement strand
TTTCAGCCTGAAATTTGACCTATAAGCCAAATTTTCACAATTTTACCTGATGTATCAACAATTCTTATTGTGCTACCGTTGTGCATTCCGTCAATATGAACAAGCCCTGAAACAGGGTTAGGATAGAGAATTAGCTCTTCGCGTCTATTATAAGGAATCGTTGTTTGTGTTATATAACTATTGATGCAGTCCTGATAAAACGAATGAATTGTACCTGCACCGTTCATCAACCCAAAGTATTGTTCAATTGGGTGACCTCCGTTTTGCGAAGATTTAATAGGCTCATCATAAGCCTCAAAATAAAATGAAGGCACGTTAGTATTGTGAATATAGTCCAAAAAACCACACAAGTATGACGAGGCTTTGGCTTCGGAAGGAGTTTTTGTGCCACCACTTACCGTATATTCGCCACCGGCATAAGGTGTCCCTGTTTCCGTGAGCAATACTAATTTTGAAGGAAATGAAGCAACGGTGTTTGCATAATTTTGCGATAAGGCTGTGAGCATTTCGTTATCAGGTGTAGCGTCCCAAGTACCGGAGTAGATATTCACGCCTATAAAATCGAGTTTATCCAACAGCGATTGACTAAAAGAAGCACCCATCACATCAACAGTTCCGACAGGAATTACAAGATTACGCTCGTTTAGCACTTCCCTTACTGCATCAACACAAGTTGAAAGCGTTGCAGAACTAACTCCTAAAAGGCTGCACTCGTTGCCAACGGCTATCATATCCGGAGCAGAGCCTTCCATATCCAGAATATTTTGTAAGCCTTGTATTTGAGCATTGTTATTGTTGGCATCGTTGGTGATATATATACCAATAAGGGTGTGCAATCCCAATTCGTCTTTGGCTATTTGGTTGATATATTGCTGACCATTGTTTAATGTTCCGAAAGTTCGTATCCAACTTGTCAATGGTGCAATGGCTTGCATTCTTGTTCGTGTTGCTGTTTCCGACAACGGATATCCAAAATATTCGCCATTCAGTGCTAAGGAGGCGTTCAATCCAAAAAATGGTTTATCTAATGGCTCTTTTGGAAGCCAAACAAAAGAAGCCGTAGAACTATATAAACCTGATAATTTTGTTACAGCTTTGACAAGTAATGAACCTGTGTTTGGAACTGTAAAAACGCTTTCCGGAGTATAAGTTTGAGCAGTAGGCAACGTTGGGTCGCTACCGTCAACGGTGTAGTAAATAGTCTCGCCTGATTGGCAGCTAAGCGTAATCATTGTACCCGACAACACAAATCCGGGTGCTATACTTGGGATTGGGGGCTGGAGGCGGTCTTCCCAAAATACATTTCTGTTTATTGTAACTGAACATATATATCTATCAGGGTTATTCATATATGATATTGTTACATTTTCTCCGGCAATACCGGCGAAAGTTGAACGCAAAACAAAATAAAAAGAAACATCAGCAACATTATAATCACCAATACCTCCGGTAGTAATGTCTATCGAAAAATCACCTTGTGCATTAATGGGTGAAAGATAGTCGGTATAGTACGGTTTCACATAACCATTTCCAATGCGTAGCATTGCTATTACAGCATATTGCGAAGCGTTACTTGAGAGTTCTTCCCACACAACTTTGCCTTCGGCATTGCCTCCTGTTCCAATCGGTGGAATGTAATGAATCATAATCTCAGGCTCTGCTGCCTGAATCTTTCCAAGGTCTGCACATAGCAATATTACGCTTAGGATACATACGATTGCGTTAAAAAAGAGAGTTTTCATAGTGTTTTTATTTAAATTGTTTAATATCAAATTTATCTTATTTAAAAATGTTCATTGCCAATAATTTGTCTAAACATTCTTCTATTTCCAAAGCGCATCGTCTATATTCATTGATGTCGCCGCCATAAGGGTCTTCAATATTCATAGTATTTTTGTCTTTTACATATTCTTTTAAAGTATAAACATTTCCTTTCTCTCGCAATTGCACAAAATCCCTAAGCACCTGTTCTTTGTGATATTTTTCGGCGCACAAAACCAAATCCATATCTGCTATTGGAGAATGATACATATTAGTTGCCCTATGCCAAAACATATCTATACCATGCTCTTCCATCGTTTCTATACTTTTAATTGAAGCTCTATAACCATTATCGGTATCTATTCCACTGGAATAAACTTCCACTTTCCCTCGTAGCGCTTCATTTTTTTCTATTTTATCTCTCAACATTGCTGCTGCCATAGCACTTCGGCAGGTATTGCCAGTGCATACAAACATTATTTTTTGCATTTATTTTTTATTTTTAGGATTGACTCTGAAATTTCACTGTCTTTTTGTAAAAGTTCACTAATGATTTTATTTTTTTCTTCCGGTAAGAATAACAACTCTGTAATAATTTCTGCCGTATAATAATCCGCTTTCTCAAGAGCTTCCCTTAGGGTTATGTTTTTAAATAGTTTTTTCACGTTATCATTTGGCACTGGAATGATGTTTGAAGTAATTTTTTGTAAATCTTCCATAACACTGACTGCTATTTCGTATCTGCGATTTCCTTCGAAAAAAAACGGCAAAGAACCAATAGCAACGAATAGTTTCCCTTTTTTTGTTAATAATTCTGCTGTTTTTAATAGAAAAGCACCAGCTGTTGCACCAACAAAGGCTCCCACCAAAATATACAATGAATCATCATCTGTTAAGCTATCAAACAATTCATATTTTGCGTCAAAAACCTCTTTTGCTACTTCTATACACCCTGCTGGGAATATCAAATCTCCAATACAATATTTATTTTCCGAATAAGACTGCTCTACTGACATTGGGTCTGTATCAAAATAAAAAACACAATCTTTATTTATATCTCTTTGTAGCAAAGACATAGCAATATGTTCTCCTGCCCCTCCAAATGTAAATATTTTATAATTTGTCATAATTAGTGTTTGTTAAAATGTTTTTTGCCAAATTTTCAATCAAAAAGGACAGTCTGGCAAATCCAGTTGAGGTAATGAATTTGATGATTCTATGGTTTTTTGACTAAGTTTCAGTTTTCTTAAAGCATAATTTTTACGATTTTTGACAGACCTGTAAGAACGAGCATCTTCATAAGATTCTATTTCGTTAATAACCCTGTAATCAACTGCGTCTTCATAACATTCTATTGCTTCTTTGTAGCGATGCAACTTACACAGGACATTTCCTTTGTCAATATAAGAATCTACTTCCGTTATACCTAACTCTATTGTGTCTGTTTGATATCTAATTGCATCATCATAACATTCTATCGCTTCCTCGTAGCGATGCAAACAACATAAAGCATTACCTTTACCATTCCAAGGATATTCGCAAATGTTTTGCAATAAAACTATTTCATCATAATATTTTATTGCTTCCTCATAGCATTTCAACTTATTTAAAGCAGCACCCTTAAAAGCGCAAGCGTATTCGTATTGATAATGCAAATCAACAGCCTTGCCATAATATTCGTTTGCTTTTTTCTGATGGTTCAACTTTAATGAAGCGTTGGCTTTAGCACAGCAAAAAGATTCTTTCTTTAGAAATAAATCAATGGCTCTGTCGTAACATTCAATTGCATCTTTATAACAGTTGTTTTTACAACAATTGTTGCCTTCTTTAAGCCATTCTTCTGCTGTTTGTTCTTTCATAATAGATTTGGGTTTGTTTATTAATATCTATTCCAGTAGTATACATCTAATGCTTCAGCGAAACATTTTTCGGCTTCTTTTATGCGTCCTAACTTCTGTAAAGCATTTCCTTTAGCATCCCAAAGTTCTTCTGTATCTTTATATACAAGTGCTTTATCATAATATTCTATTGCTTCTTCATGACGTTCTATCCTACATAAAAAATTACCCTTATAAATCCAATTATCACATGATGGGTAGATTTCAATACTTTTATCACAACATTCAATCGCTTCTTCATGACGATTTAGTTTTTCAAAAACACGGCTTTTAGATAGCCAAGCATCTACGTGTGTTGGGTTTAATTCAATAGTTTTATCATAACATTTAAGTGCTTCTTCGTAGCGTCTCAAATGAGATAAACCAAGCCCCTTAAAATACCAAGCATCTGTTTCTGTTGGATACATCTCAAGAATTTTGTCATAACATTCAATTGCTTCCGCATAGCATCCTAATCTTCCCAATCTTTCTAAAACCCACCCTTTAGAATACCAAACATCTTTGTTTTTAGGGTTTAATTCAATGGCTTTGTCATAACACTCAATGGCTTCCTCGTATTTTCCTAACTCGGAATATAAAAGATACCCCTTATTATACCATGGCTCTTTATGTAGAGGATACAATTCTATTTCGATATTAAAA
>JAISLH010000046.1 GCA_031260565.1 Bacteroidales bacterium | reverse complement strand
CAAAAGTATAAAATTTTATTTTAATACGACAATTCTTCAAAAAAATTTCATCCATTCCTTCATACACTTTCCCCATTCCTTCATTCATTTCACCAATTTATTGCTTTATTAGACTAACTCCTTCATTCAGAAAAATATTTCTTAAGAAAAAAGTTGATAACTCCTTCATTTAAACTTGCAGCTCCTTCATTCAGATTTTAAAAGTCAAGAAATAAATTGCTGAGATACGTATCTAAAATTACTGAGATACGTATCTAAGCAATTTATTTCTTGACTTTTTAAATTTATTCCTTGACTTAATGAATTTATTCCTTGACTTTATAAGTTTTTTTCTTAAGAAATATTTTTTCCAAATTAGAAGTTTTTAAAACCAAACCAAGATTTGAAGAAATAAAATTAAATAATATTGCTATATAATAAGGTGTAAAGAAAATAAATTTAGAAAATATTAAAATAATTTGTATTTTTGCAGCCTGAAATCATAGTTATTTTAAAACGAATTAGCAATTAAATAAATTATTATCAATCTAAAATTCAACAATATAGCATAATATTATGGCACACCCTTATAGAATGTTACCAAAAAAGACAAGTTTAGTTGGCGAAGCTACATATAAATACTTTGCAACCGCCGTTCAGTATGATTTAAGGCAAACTTCCGAAATCGCAACTCTAATAGAAAAAACTTCAGGCGTCAGTTCGCCAGATGTTTATGGAGTTTTAAGAGCTTTATCTCTAATCATAGAACGCCAAATCACTGCAGGATACAGCGTAAAACTTGATGGTCTTGGAACTTTTAGCCTTTCTGCCAAATCGGATGGATACACTGACAAGCTAAAATGTACTCCCAAGAGAGTAAAACCAAAGAAACTCTGCCTGAAAGTAGATAGAGAATTGTGGAAACGGCTAAATGAAATAGAATTTGTAAGAGATAACAGAACAAATTGGGAAAGCGATGAATTATAATAAACATTCTGAACATAAAAACGAAGATGAACATAATCATAGTCATCATTCACATCATCATTACGCAGATATTGAGGATTTTAATAAAGGTTCAGCAGTGCGAAAAGCCCTTGTAGCAGCGATAATTCTGAACATTGGCTTTGTGATTGTGGAGGCTGCCTTTGGTTTTGCTTTCAATTCGGTTTCTCTTCTTTCGGATGCCGTTCATAATTTGGGAGATGTGTTTTCTCTTTTCTTGTCTTGGCTGGCTATTAAGTTGTTACGCTATCCCAATACGGCGAAATATACTTATGGAATGAAGAAGGGGACGGTTATTGCTTCGGTCGCAAATGCTGTTATCTTACTTGCCACTGTTGCATTGATATTTCACGAAAGTATTAGCAAGCTCTGCAATCCTGAACCAACGGAAGGCTTTGGTATAATGGTCGTTGCGGCTGTCGGAGTTTTGATTAACGGCGTCAGTGCTTGGCTTTTGCTTCGCCATACGAAGAGAGATTTGAATGTTCGTGGGGCTTATCTTCATCTTCTTTCGGATGCATTGGTGTCAATCGGCGTTGTGGTCGGCGGAATCGTCATTATGCTGACGGATTTCTTCATTATAGACGCACTGATTGGCATTTTGATTGGCTGTGTCATTCTTATATCAACGTGGAAGCTGCTTATAGATAGCGTAAATCTTGCTCTTGATGCAGTGCCTGAGGGGATTAGTTCAGTGATTGTTCAAAAGGCGATGGCGGATGTAGAAAACGTTGTGTCAGTTCATCATTTGCATATATGGAGTCTTTCAACCACTGAGACAGCTCTTACATCCCATATCGTAATTCGTGATTTTGCTACGCTGGAACAAACAAAAAATGAGCTGAAGCACAGACTTAATGAGCTGAATGTGCAACATATAACGCTGGAATTTGAAACTGAGAATACAGAATGCTCAGATGAGGACTGCAAATAAGGTTTTGGCAATCCAAGTGAGCGAATTGATAAAATAGATTGAGGTTTTGGTGGGGTGAATGGAAGATTGGGTGCGGTGAATGGAAGATTAGACTTCTTCTTTCTTTGATTGCTCCCAGTAAATGTTCATTTGGTCTATGGTTAAGTCTCGTATTGTTAAGCCGTTATCTCGTGCTGCGTCTTCAATGTAACGAAAGCGTTTGATGAATTTGCGGTTTGTTTGCTCTAAGGCTTCGTCCGGGTTGATTGAAAGAAGGCGTCCGTAATTTATAATGGCGAAAAGCAGGTCGCCAAACTCTGATTGGGTGCGTTCTTTGTTTGATTTGTCAATTTCCTGCTTCAATTCGTTAAATTCTTCCTTCACTTTGTCTAAGGCTTCCGCTGAACTGGCGAAGTCAAACCCTACTCCACTGACTTTTTGCTGCACTCTAAATGCCTTAATTAAAGAAGGTAATGCAGCAGGTACTCCTTCCAGCACACTCAATCGCCCTTCTGTCATCTTTACTTCTTCCCATCGTTTCTCTACTTCTTTGGGAGAGTTCGCTGAAGCTTCGCCGTAGATGTGCGGATGCCTTCGTATGAGTTTGGCAATCAAGCTTTCAATGACGTCTTTTATCGTAAAGGCGTGCTGTTCCGCCATTATTTCGCTGTAAAAGACTATATGGAGGAGCAGATCCCCCAATTCCTTCTTAATATTTTCTGCATCCAAGTCGTCAATGGCTTCACACAGCTCGTAGGTTTCTTCAATGGTCAGGCTCTTTAGAGACTGTAGCGTCTGCTTTGAGTCCCATGGACATTTGGAACGAAGCTCTGTCATTATGGTTAGAAGTTTGGCGAAGGCGGATTGAGATTCTGATGCGGTGTTGTCTTGGTTCATTGGGATAGAATTTTGTTTGCGGTTGCTGATATGAGGTTTGCGTCTTGGTTTTCCATACATTTGAAGTGGTGTTTTGGGCATTCGTTGCGTCCAATCTTGCTACAGGGACGACATTTCAAGCCTATAACCTGAAAATTATGAACAATGGCTGTGCTGTTTTGAGGTTCGTATGCTCCAAATCCAAAAGCTGGCGTGGTGTTTCCCCATATTACGATGATGTTTTTTCGCAGGGCGGCGGCGATATGAAGCAATGACGTATCACCTGTAATAACCAGCTTCGCCTTTTCAATAATCGCTGCTGTCTGATTAAGGTTTAAGGCACTGCAAGCGTTGAATACTTTTGCTCCAACGGCGTTTTCTATCTCTATTGCTTTCTTTCGGTCGTCTCTATCGCCAAGAAGGACGACTGGAAGACTGAGTTGCTTGCATATTTCTATCACTTTGGCGGTCGGAAGCTGCTTTGTAGCGTGCTGAGACCCACAGGCAATGGCAACAAATCCTGCTTCGAAATTATGGGGCAGAAGAGACAGCGATTCAAAATCTTCATCTATCAATCTGTAATCAAGACCCAGCCCGTCATTATGCACATTTAGCTTTCTTACTGCTTGAAAGTATCTATCTACAAGGTGCTTATCGGGCATCAGATTGAGGTTAAAGGTTGTCAAAAGCCACTTTCGGAAATTTAACTTAGGAAAAGAATGAGGGCATTTGAGCAATTTGAGGCACAGAAACCTGCTTCTGATGTTTTTTTGCAAGTCTATAACGGCGTCAAACTTCAGTTGGCGTAATTCTTTTGTTATTTCGGAAGTAGAAGATTTGATAGTGTGAAGTTTATCCACACATCTGTTGTTTTGAAGGATTATAGCGTTGCGGTCTTTTGTCAGAACGTGAAGTTCAACGTTTGGTATCTGAGTTTTAACTGCTCTTATTACAGGTGTAGTCAGCACAATATCGCCGATAGAGCTAAACCTTATAATAAGAATCCTTCGCTTGGGTACATCGTCCATTTATATTATTTTTTTGAATTGTTCATTTAACCTACGCTTCCTTCCAAAGAGATGGACAAAAGCTTCTGTGCTTCCACTGCAAACTCCATTGGCAACTTGCCAAGCACGTCTTTGGCGTAACCATTGACGATTAAGCCGATGGCAGCCTCCATACTAATGCCGCGTTGTCTTGCATAAAAGAGCTGTTCTTCTGAAATCTTTGATGTTGTTGCTTCATGCTCCACGATAGATGACTGATTGCCTACCTCAATATAAGGAAAGGTGTTAGCACCACAGCGTTCGGTCAGCAGCAATGAATCACACTGAGAATAGTTTCGGCAGTTGGTTGCATTCTTCGCAACTCTCACCAAGCCACGATAAGAGTTGCGGCTCTCACCTGAGGATATGCCTTTGCTTATTATGGTGGAATGTGAGTTTTTTCCAAGGTGTATCATCTTTGTTCCAGTGTCTGCCTGCTGTTTGTTGTTTGTTACAGCAACCGAATAGAACTCTCCAACGCTGTTATCTCCTTGAAGGACGCAGCTGGGATACTTCCATGTGATAGCAGAACCTGTTTCCACTTGCGTCCAAGACAGCTTTGCGTTGTGTCCTTTGCAGATTCCGCGTTTGGTTACGAAGTTAAAGATGCCTCCTTTGCCTTCTTTGTCGCCCGGATACCAGTTTTGGACGGTGGAATACTTTACTTGGGCATCTTTTAAGACAACAATCTCTACGATAGCAGCGTGTAACTGATTCTCATCTCTGCGAGACGCTGTGCAGCCTTCCATATATGAGACGTAAGAACCTTCATCGGCAACGATAAGTGTTCGTTCAAACTGACCGGTACCTTGTGCGTTGATGCGGAAATAAGTAGATAAATCAATAGGGCAGCGGACGCCTTTGGGGATATAGCAGAATGAGCCATCGGAAAAAACAGCTGAGTTAAGGGCTGCAAAGAAATTATCACCAATGGGAACAACCGATGCCATATATTGACGAATCAAGTCAGGGTAATGCTGAACGGCTTCACTGAAAGAGCAGAAAATAATGCCTGATTCAGCCAACTGACTGCTGAAAGTCGTCTTTACCGATGTGCTATCCATTACAGCATCAACAGCAAATGAAGAATTGCTTTCGTCAATATTGACTCCAAGTTTGTCAAACGTCTCTTTGATTTGGTCAGCCTTCGTATCCTTAGGCGAAGCGTAATAAATAATGTCTTGAAAGTTGATTTCAGGTACGTCAAGGCAAGCCCAGTCAGGCTGCTTCATCGTTTTCCACTTGCGATATGCTGAAAGACGAAAATCCAACAGCCATTGAGGCTCGTGTTTGAGTGCCGAAATCTTCGCAACCACTTCTTCGCTCAAGCCTTTGTCTATAAACTCGGTCTCAATCTTGGTTTCAAAGCCGCTTTCGTACTGATTGTCGGTTGCGTTTTTGATTATATTTTCGTCATTGTTCATAAAAAATCCTCAACTCAATGGGTTGCAAAATTACAACATTTTTTTGGACTACTAAAATTTGCTTCCCTTTGAGTGAAACTTTGTTGCCATTATTTGTTGTTTTGTTGTGGGCTGATGAATGACAGAAATATGAGGCTGATGTGGGCTTTGGTTGCCTTGCAATGAAGGTTTGGATTACGGAAATAAAAAAGTATTTTGCCATATCTTAAAATATTTTTTGCCTTCGTTTGTCTTAACTTATAGAGGGCAACCTTAAAGTAATTGAAAGAAGATATGAACATAGTTTATGCAAGTTTGGGTGTTTTACTTGTGCTTTTTGCAAGCAAGTTAGCAAGAAAGAAGAAGGCAAAAGGAAAAGTTATTATGGTTGATGAAAGAAGTTGTATCAGATGTAATCGTTGTGTTGAGAGGTGTCGGCATAATGTCTTGGAGATAGTAGAGAATGAGCATGGTCAAAGCGTAGAAGCAACTCACCCTGAAAGGTGTTGTGCATGCGGAGACTGCCTTAAAGCATGCGATTTTAATGCTTTGTACTTCTTTGCCTTTATTTTGGATAAATAAAATGATGTTTGTATAAAATATTTTCGTCCTTCGTTTGTCTTTATAGATATAAGGAAAAATCTAAATAAAATAATGATAAAATTAAAATCAAAAAATATGGAAACAAAAGTAGTAAAGATGATTTCAAGAGGATTGCTTACTTTTGCAACATCAAGTGCAGCCTTTATGTTGTTGTGGAGTGTGATTTCTTTTTTGTTCCTTCGGTAGTCTGTATGAGTGTAAGAAATAATTTAAGTAAAATAATAGTATAACAATCTAAAATTAAAAAAAATGAGAACAAGAATTTTCAAAATGTTATTGGCAGGGTGTATTATCTTTGCAGGGTTAAGTGCAATCGTTATGTTGTTGTGGAATGCCCTTGTGGTAAATGCTTTCGGGCTTGCAGCTATAGGTTTCTGGCAAGCGGCAGGTTGGTTTATTTTAGCTCGCATTGTGTTCGGCGGAGGGCTTATTGGCAAAATACCAATGGCTATGTTAGCAAGACATGGTCGTGGTATGAGAAACAATCCGCTTAGAGAGAAATGGAGCAAGATGACTCCTGAGCAACGCAAGGAAGTAATCGATAGGCATAAGGAATGTTTCAGAGGATTCCATGGAGGTTTTCACGGCAGCTTTGGCTTTGAGACAGAAGACAAATCAAAAAAGGACAATGAGTAAGCAGGACGAGAAAAACGTATCTGAACTGATTGTAGAATATCAACCGCAACTCAAAGCTTTTATCCGAAAGAGGGTTAAGAGCAAAGAAGATGCGGAAGATATTCTACAAGATGTCTTTTATCAGTTGGTTAAGGCTACTGAAGACACTCTTACTCCTATTGAGCACATAGCAGCATGGCTGTACAGGGTTGCTCGTAACGCTATTATCAACGCAGGTGTTAAGAAAAAGGAAGACGAAATGCCTACTTACAAAGGTGATGACGATGATACAGACGTGCTTGACAGCTTTTCGGATATTTTGTTCAATGACACGACCCCTTCTGTCGAGACGGAATATCTACGTTCGTTAGTCTGGAGTGAATTAGAAAATGCTCTTTTAGAATTACCTGTTGAGCAGCGAGAAGTCTTTGAATTAACAGAATTGGAAGGCATTCCTGTAAAAGATATATCTAAGGCAACAGGAGTTTCTCTCAATACCTTATTGTCAAGGAAACATTACGCTGTATTACATCTTCGCAAGCGGTTAGCAGAGTTATATGAGGAGATTATTAGATGTTAAAATTATCAATTCTGAAATCTATATCAGATAATCAATAGCTGTTTAACATACTTTTTTATTACAATTTTTTCAAAACGGAGATTCTATTTTTGAGTCTTCGTTTTATGTATATAATAGCAGTAAGAGGCAAGTCTTATTCCCTGACTGCCGACAGGCTTGCAATACTTACCGCCGATGGCTTGGCACAATAAATAGCCTTAACGCAGTTAGTGATAGACGCACCGGTCGTTACAACATCGTCAATTATTAAAACGTGCTTGCCTTTGAGTTGTTGTGCTTTGGCAAGGGAGAAAACATCTTTCATATTCTCCCAACGGTCAAGGGCTTGCGAAGCTTGCGACTTTGTATATTTATGTCTGATTAAACTATTTGTTACAACAGGTTTATGCAATGCCCTTGCGAGGTATCTGGCTAAGACTTCACTTTGATTATAGCCTCGCTTTATCTTCTTTCTCCAATGCAGGGGCAGAGGGACAATAACATCTATGTCTTTTATCCAGTCAATAGTTTGTAGTTTTGCAGCCCAAAGCTCTACTAAATACTTGCCTAAATAAACTTTTTCGTAGTACTTGAATCTATGAATAAGACTTTGTGTTACGCTTCCGTGTTGAAATTCCAAAAAGATAGTGATATGGCTAATTGCACCATAGACCGAGAGGTGATTTATCAACCTTTCTTCATCCATAGTGCTATAAGCTAATTTTGAAAGGCAACTTAGACATAGTACTTTTTCCCCTTTGACTAAATTTTCTTTGCAAACATGACAACGACACGGCAGAAGAATTTGTCTGATTGAGAAAAACAAATCGTAAATCTTTCTTTGGAGTTGCATTATATAAGGTATGGGCTGAGTAAAGCTACTTTCTCATATACTCTCTCAGCACTTCGTCTAATTCCATTTCCGTTTTAACTTTCACCTCACGGGCTTTGCTGCCATTGAAAGGTCCTACAATACCTGCAGCTTCCAACTGATCCATCACTCTTCCTGCACGATTGTAGCCCAAAGCCATTTTCCGCTGCAACAAAGACGTACTCCCATGCTGATGAAGCACCACAAGACGAGCCGCAGCCTCAAACTCATTATCCAAAGCCTTAGGGTCAAAGTCTTTATTTGGTGCATCGTTCTCGTCAAGGTATTCAGGCAAAAGGAAGGTTTCAGGATAGCCGCGTTGCTCTCCAATAAAGTCGGCAACCTTTTCAATTTCCTCCGTATCTATTAAGGCACATTGCAGACGCACAAGGTCATTGCCCGTTGTTATAAGCATATCTCCACGACCTATAAGTTGGTCTGCCCCCGATGTGTCAAGGATAGTACGAGAGTCAATCTTTGAACTGACCTTAAAAGCAATACGAGCAGGGAAATTAGCCTTGATAGTACCTGTGATGATATTAACGGACGGACGTTGGGTTGCTATAATAAGGTGTATTCCTACGGCTCTTGCCAACTGAGCAAGGCGTGCAATAGGCATTTCTATCTCTTTTCCCGCTGTCATAATAAGGTCAGCAAACTCGTCAATCACAAGGACAATATAAGGCAGATAGCGATGTCCATCCAAAGGGCTAAGTTTGCGAGCAATAAACTTGATGTTGTATTCAGTTATCTTGCGACATTGGGCTATCTTTAACAAATCATAACGCTGATCCATCTCAATACAAAGAGAGTTAATAGTGCGAACAACCTTATGAGTGTCGGTAATAATGGCGTCTTCTGAGTCAGGTAGCTTGGCAAGATAATGTTTTTCTATCTTTGAATAAAGAGAAAGCTCTACCTTTTTGGGATCAACCATAACAAACTTCAACTCTGACGGATGTTTCTTATATAGCAACGAAGATATAATAGCGTTTAAGCCTACCGATTTACCCTGTCCTGTTGCTCCTGCCATAAGCAAGTGAGGCATTTTGGCAAGGTCGGTAACATAAGGCTCACTGGAAATGGTTTTACCTATGGCAATAGGCAATTCGTATTTGTTGTTAGTAAATTGAGGTGAAACCAGCATTGACTTCATTGATACTATCTGTGGCTTGCTGTTTGGAACTTCAATACCTATTGTGCCCTTACCCGGAAGAGGTGCAACGATACGAATACCCAAAGCAGCAAGGCTAAGGGCTATATCGTCTTCCAAGTTTTTTATCTTACTGATACGGATACCGGGAGCAGGGATTATTTCGTATAATGTTACTGTTGGACCGGGCGTTGCGGTAATTTTAACAATTTCTATACTATAATTACGTAATGTTTCTACAATCCGCTCTTTGTTTGCAACCAACTCGTCTTTTGTTACCTCTTCATTGCGTTCTTCATAGTTGATAAGAAAATCTATCGGCGGCATTTTGTAATTGGACAACTCTGCCTTAGGGTCATAAGGTTCATCAATAGTATGATGTTCCAACTCTTCCTGCAAATCTTCTATTTCCTCGTCAAAATCTTCCTCAAAGTCTTCGGGAAAATTGTTGCTTACAACGCTTGTGTTCTCTATTTCAAATTCTACCTCCTCAGGTGCTGTTTCTTCTTTTATAGGTTCTGCCTCCTTAAATTGAGATACCCTTATTTCAAAGTCCTCTTCCAAACGAACAGGTTGCGGAGGTGTCGGTAGCTTGTCTTCTATGGGTGCTGGTGTCGAACTTTCTGCCGTTATAACTTTCTTTTTTCGCTTAAACATCGCAATAAACCACCGATAGCGAACACCAAACAACAACATCGGAAGGGTAATGGTCAAAAACAATAGCACAAAACCATCACCTGTCTTACCAATAACATCAATCAGCCAAATATTAAGCATTACCCCAACCACACCTGCGTAATCTTCCAGCTGCGGTTGATTGCCTACTTCCACCACAAAGCCCATAGCAAACGATAGCCACAGCATAATAAGCAAAGCAGTAATGATATTCCGCCAAAAGAAAGCGTTACTGACATTAAAAATCCTTAGTCCGATGAGCACAAAGAGTAAAACATATCCAAAAGCCCCTAATCCAAAAGAGTTGGTTATGAAAACTTTTGACACAAACTGCCCTATCGTTCCACCCCAATTACCTTCTGTTTTGAGGAAAAACGATACAAAACTAACCAAGCAAAACAAGGCAAAGAAGCATAAGAAGACACCAATGACTCTTGCAAACTGAGGTGATTTGACTGCCTTAGTTAGCAACTCCACTGGTGTCTCTTCGGACTTCGCCTTTATATCTTTTTTATAGTTGTTAGCTTTTGCCTTTGCTTTTTTGGGCATTGCAAGATGTTAAATTAAATATCGTCTTCTCCGCCACCATTAAGAATTGAAACCATTTCTTGCAATTCTTCTTCGGTAACCTCTTCATAGCCTGATTCAAGCAGGACTTCTGTCTCTTTTACATTGTTTGGCGTCAATTCTACAACCTCATATTTCACTACAACACCTTGTCCCTCTGCTGTGAATTCAAAAGGCATTCCTTTAAGCCCAAGATAGAACATCAAGTCAATCACTGGTCCTATTTCATCACAAGCCCAAATAGTCTCTTGCTTCTCTTCATCATCATCGTCCTTGTATGTAACATGAACTTCCTTTACTGTCTTGCCAGCCATTTGCTTTGTGTTTCCAGTGAAAACATAGGTAACTTTGTTCATATCCTCATCTGTTACCTTCTTTCTTGTGTACCATTTTCCCTGAACACCATCTACGGGAACGGAAGACAAATCAAACATTGTTGTAATGCTTTTCGCTGTAGCGTTTGTTATAGCTTTAACGAACGCATTGCCAGTTGTGCCTTTGTTCTCATAGACCTTTATCTCATATTCGGTCGGTGCTTGCGGCGAGACTGCCCCTTCGTAAGTTAATTTGTACTTTACTGTACCTATCCATTTGCCCTGTTGAGCCTGAACGCTTATTGCCATAAATAAAACGGCACAAGCCACTAATGATAAAATCTTTTTGTTCATAAAGTTTTGTTTTTAATATTATTATTCAATTACTTTTCGGCTGCAAAATTAAAACTTATTTTGATATAAAACTCATTTTCTGCCAATTTTTTTTCATTTCAAGGCAATAAAATACCATTACATTTTACCAAAACGCCACTTTAATTTAGCGAAGCAGCGTTTTATTTTGCTGAAGTGGCGTTTAAAATTCGGTAGGTATATACCAAAAATTCGGTAGGTATATACCTATTGCTCGTTTGGTATATACCAAATTTTCGTTTGCTATATACCTACCGAATTTTTGGTATATACCTACCGAATTTAAAGTGGCGTTTGGTGGAAATAAAACAGCGTTTGGGAAAGTTAAAATGGCGTTTGGGAAAATTGAAACAATAGAGCAGAAAACGAAATTGGCACAATATTTGTTTGTATCTAACAAAAATTTGTACTTTTGCAGCACATTATTATATCAAATAAAACAAAAATAGATATGAAATCTCTTTTCGCTATAATCTTAACAGCATTTGTATTCTCTTTCTCGTCTTTCAGCCAAAGGGAAGTGAAAAACGGCGTGGTGATTGACCATAACGCCGAAAAGATTGTTAAAAACATCTCCAAAAAACTCAAAGATGATGCCCCTCTGTCTTTCGACTTTGTTTTTTCGGCTAAGGAAGGCGACAAGGTTAGCCAGACTGAAAAAGGCAGTTTCCTTTCCAATGGCGACAAATTTAGAGTTATTTCTACGTCTTTTGAAGATTATAGTGACGGAAAGTCTGTTTGGCATTATCTAAAGACGGCAAATGAGGTTGAAGTATCCAGTGTAGATGAACAAGGCTCAATGTTTAACTTTTCAAATATGATTTCAACCTATCTCAAAGACTTTAGACCAAAGCTGATTAAGGAACAAACGAAGGCAAATGTGGTTTATAATGTCATAGATTTAACGGCTGTCGGCAAGTCTTTTGTGATAAAAGTCCGCCTTCTTGCTGCCAAAAACACCAACCGAATATCCGAAATGACACTTTATACTCAGGACGATAGGGTTTATACTTACACCCTCTCCAATTATAAGGCAAAGTTAAAGACTTCCCTTTCCGACTTCACATTTCAAACCGACAAATACCCGAAAGTGCAAGTGGTTGATTTAAGATAAAGGGCTTATCAATTAAAACCCTCTCTTCGCATAAAGATATTTACTTTGGTGCTTTCTTTACCAAATATAACGAGAAGATAAAGAACACAATGATAGGAAAACCTACTGAAAGCGAAGGGTGAAGGTTGGATTGTGTTGCCATAACCGTAGTAACCTTCATTATTAGTATAAAGACAAAGGCTAAGGCTATCCCTAAGGCAAGATGTAAGCCCATTCCACCACGAGTTTTGCGACAGGAAAGCGAAACGCCAATGATAGTCAAAACAATATATGCGGCAGGGTTGATAAGCCTTTGGTACTTCTCAACAAGCAAAAGTCTGACAAGTTTAGAGCCTCGTAATGTTTCCCGCTCTATTGCCGCATTGAGTTGTCTATAATCTAACTCTTCAGGTTTTATTGTGCCGACATTAAACTCTTCTGGCTTAAGTTTGAGGTCTGTTGTCTTGTTAAAACCTCGCTCAATAGATTCATATTTGCCGTTTATCTTCCTCTCAATCCAGTTTTCCATCTTCCATAATTTGGTAACACTATCATAAGAAATGACATCTGCATATAGCTTTTGAGTCATTGAGTTATTGGAAAATGTTTCTTGGGTAAAGCGGTATCCCATGTTACGAGAATTATCAAAACGTTGGACATAAACGTATGTGTTGGCTTGTTGCTGAATGTGGATGTCGGCAAGATTGTTGCGGTAAGGGTTTCGGTAATAAGTTTTCTCAAATTCCAACCTTTCAGCATTGACTTTGGGTAAGATTAGATTGGTTAAGCCAAGATTCAAAAGGGCAATGAAAGTTGCGGTAACAATAAAAGGCTGTAAAAGTCTTGCAAAAGATACTCCTCCATTAAGAATAGCAATGATTTCTGTCCTTGCCGCCAGCCGCGAAGTAACGAAGACAACGGCAATGAAGAAGAAAAGATAACCAAACATATTGACAAAGTTGGGTGCGTAACTTTTTAGATAATAGCTAAAGATAATCTTGTTCAGCGGAGCTTTGTTTTGGATAAAATCATCAATCTTCTGCGTCAAGTCAAACATTATAACTACAAAGACAATAAGCACGATTGCCAAAGCAAAAGTAGATAACAGTTTCTTTATTATATACCAATCAAGGATGCCAAATATCGTTTTATCGTTTCTGCTCATTGATATAAGATTCTATTAGCATTTGAGCCGCTATGTAAGCACTGATTTTGTTTTCCAAAACATCTGTTTGCATTTGTAACAACATCGTTTTAATCCTGTCATCGTTGTAAAAGCGTTCGGTGAGGTGATAATTGATAGTTTCGGACAGGATACGCAGATTTTGTTCATTACGCTTGGTGTAAAAATATCCATTATCCTTTGTGTGTTGCACATATTGCCCAATGACATCCCATATCTTATCAATCCCCTCCAAAGTATAAGCCGAACAAGTGAAGACCTGAGGCGTCCAACCCGAAGCAGAAGGAGGAAAGAGTGATAAAGCATTGCTGTATTGTCTTGCTGCAAGTTCAGAGAGGGTCTTATTATCCCCGTCAGCCTTATTGATAGTGATAGCGTCTGCCATTTCCATTATGCCACGCTTTATTCCCTGCAATTCATCTCCCGCATTAGCCAACTGCAAGAGCAAAAAGAAATCAACCATTGACGCCACCGCAACCTCACTCTGCCCAACGCCGACCGTTTCCACAAATATAACGTCAAAACCTGCCGCTTCGCATAACACTATTATTTCTCTTGTCTTTCTGGCGACCCCTCCTAACGAACCAGCCGAAGGAGATGGGCGAATGAAAGCATTAGGGTCGTTAGCCAAAGTTTCCATTCTTGTTTTGTCTCCAAGTATGCTGCCTTTGGTCTTTTCACTGCTGGGGTCAATGGCAAGGACGGCAAGTTTATGACCTTGTTTTGTTAGCTTGTTACCCAAAGCCTCAATCGTTGTACTTTTACCTACACCCGGCACACCGGTTATTCCTACCCTTACACTCTTACCTGCGTATGGCAAACACTTCTCTATAATCTGTTGAGCTTTCTCCTGATGTTCAAATAGCGAACTTTCAACCAAAGTAATTGCCTGAGCAAGTATGGTACGATTGCCTTCCAATATGCCGTCAGCATACTGCGTTGTGGTCAGTTGCTGTTTAGCCTTAAAGTTAGTGAGAAAAGCCTTATTTACCTGATCGGGTTGTTCAACGGCTTTTTGCACTTTGAGGCTTGAATTAGGGTTTTCGGTATCTATTACTTTGTCGTACATTTGTCATTTTAAGTTATTTGATGCTACACCTTTACTTTCATTAACGCCTGCAAAGATACGTTTTTTTGAAATAACAGATGGTTTTTGCCATATATTCTTACCGTCATACGAAAAAGTTTTTAATTTTAGCACAGCAGCAACATAAAAAAGATAAAATTTTACTTCGTATCTTTGCAACATCAAAACACAACATTATTATGGCAAAAACATCACAACAAATTACAGATTTAACGCAACAAAATGCCATTAAAAAGTTTCGCTTTTCAGGGATGCGAACGTGATGTTTTTATATCAATTTTATGTAACCTTATTGCAATAACGCAATATATAACCTTATGGGGATAATATGATATTTTATCCCCTTTTTCGTGCTTTTTGCCAAAAATAAAGCGGCGTTTCAGCGTCACGAAACGCCACTTTAGAAAATTGAAACGGCGTTTCGTTCTGATGAAGTGGCGTTTGACGAAAATGAGGTGAAATTCTGTCAAAATTAAGTGGAAAAATGGCGGT
>JAISLH010000007.1 GCA_031260565.1 Bacteroidales bacterium | reverse complement strand
ACCCTGTTTTGAGTGTCTCGTCAAGTGGATATATGGAATTGGCTCTTCACGAGTCGCATTATATGGATTTGATAAAGACGGAGCTCCTTCCATCATCAATGCATCTCAATATAAATATTTATTTAGGTAAGCCAAATAGGTAAATCAGTCTGACGAGGCACATAACTAAACGTTGGACAGTTACATTTGCGATGTTTGGTTTTTCTCATACCGCTTTTGCTGCTGCTACACGCTGCCACAAAAAGAAGTAAGGATAAAATAAGAACAATAAATGCTGCTTTCTTTTTCATAATCTATTGTATTAAGGTGTTGTTTGCGATTATTTCCATAATGCTTTCGCCATATTTTTCCATTGTTTTCTTGCCTATTCCCTTTATTGTGGCTAATTGTTTCATTGTTGTAGGCGTTTGATTGGATATATTGATTAAGGCTTTCTGCGAAAGGACAACGTAAGCTGGCATATTCAACTCTTTACTCACTTGAAGCCTCCATTGTCTCAAAGCCTCATATAATTCGTGGTTGTCAATATCTTCTTTTTCTGCTGTCTTAATATTTTCGGGTTTGGTAATGGAAGACAATTTCAGTTTTTCGCCCTGAGCTAATAAATCATTACGAAGCTGAACATAAGAAATGACATCAAAATCCTTCTCTTCAATGTTTTTTAGCAAACGATGCTTGATTTCTTTCTCCATAGCAATTTCGTTTGTCAGTGTCTCAATGCCTTCATTAATTTCTTTGTTGTCAAATTCTAAATGTTGGAGAAGCAGAATTAGGACATTGAGGCTATCAAGTTCGGTAATAAAGTATTGCTGTGCCTTATTGACTCTCTCTTTTATGATATTATTACCATTTTTCGGCAAACGCTCAAGCTGTTTGCAAAACTTGATAGACACATCCACTATTTTATCTTTGGCAATGCTTATATTGTCCTTTATTTTCTCCGCTGCACTGGCGTAAAACCTTGCAACATCTTCCTCATTCAGCCTGTAAAGCCTTTCTAACATTGAGTTAAGAGAACCAAAATCAAACAACTCTTTAACAGATTCAAGAGCGTATTTTTCCTTATCATCATTTAGCGTAGCCTCATCAGGTTGTTTTTCCTGCTGATTTTCGTTGAAGCTGGTAACCTGATAATCCACCTTGACGGAATAAGGATTGAAGACAGAGCTTAGCACAAGCCCTTCAAGACTACGGCAACGGCTCAACGCAACATAAACTTGCCCGTTAGCGAAAGCCTTATTGGAATCAATGATTGCTTTCTCAAACGTTAGCCCTTGACTCTTATGAATTGTTATTGCCCACGCTGTCTTCAACGGATACTGCGTAAAAGTACCTATAATATTCTGTTCAATGCTGCGGTTGGCTTTATTGAGATTGTAGCGATAGTTTCTCCACGTGTCCTTATGCACATATATTTTCTGCTTATCTTCATCTTCCACCACAATACGCTCATCGGTCAATTCAATCACCCGTCCTATTTTACCGTTATAGTATTGCCGCTTGCTGCCATTACCAAAATCATTCTTTATAAACATCACCTGCGCCCCTACTTTCAACTCCAGCACCTTTCCATTAGGATATAAACTTTCCGCAAATTCACCTTCAACGGTCGCTTCATAGCAATAGGTCTTGCTTTTGATAGAAGCCAGCATTGTATCGTTTATTTCCTTCGCCTGATAGTTGTGAGTGCAGAGCTGAATGTAATTTTCCTCGCTTTTAAAGTCAGGTATATAACGCTCATTCAGCTTATCAATAGCCGCTTGCGTAATTTGGTTATCTCTTACTGAGTTAAGAATGTCAATGAAACGCTCATCGCTCTGGCGGAAGACCTTTTCCAAAGTAATGGTAACAAACCTTGACTTCTGCAACGAGTAAGAGGAAAAGAAGTAAGGAGTATTATAATATTGGCAAAGGAAGTCCCATTCATTATCAACGGCAACAGGCGGCAGCTGAAGCAAGTCTCCGATAAGCAACATCTGAACTCCGCCGAAGGGTTTGCTGTTTCGGCGTACCTTTCTCAAAATATCATCAACGGCATCAAGCACATCAGCCCTCACCATAGAGATTTCATCAATTATAATCAAGTCAAGAGAGCGGATAATGTTTAATTTATCACGCTTAATAGCCCTTCCCCTTTCGGAATACGAAGAATTAGGGATGAAAGGTGCAAAATCGAGCTGGAAGAAAGAGTGAATGGTAACACCCTGAGCATTTAACGCCGCCACACCCGTAGGAGCTAAGACCACAAAACGCTTGAAGAGAGTCGCCACTATATCTTTTAGGAACGTAGTCTTTCCTGTGCCTGCTTTGCCTGTAAGGAAGACATTGACGTTCGTTTGTTCTACGTATTTTCTGGCTAATTCTAACTGATAGTTTGTTTCCATTAAGACCGCATAATTTCACTTAATTACCGCATAATTTGATTGCAAAAGTACTTATTTTTATTTTATTACCCATAAATGAACGATAATTATTTTGTAACAGCGTTTGGCTAAATTTTTCCAGTCTTATATCTTATTTGGAATAAACAAAGGCACGACCAAATTCTTCTGCTCAAAAAACGCATTGCGAACATAGCTCTTCTCTATAAAAAACAACGGCTCGCGAACAGGCATCGCCAAAGACAAAGGCTCAATCGGCTGCAGGCATTGCTCACTATGGAGGAGGACTTGCATTATTCCCTCAGCCCAAAACGCAAGTTCATCTCTGTAAATAGTCGTTAGCAGGTGCTGAGTCTTGCTTTCCATAGAGCCGTAATCAAAACCGGTATAGCCATTACCACCTTCCGCTTTAAGGAAACAGTTATAAATGATGTCGTTTGCAGTGTTATTGATAAGCCAGATGTCCATTTCGCCCGTTATTAGCCACTTCTGATTATGGGGAACAAAACAAAGATAAATCCCATTTATCTCTCGGCTTGCCGCATTGCTCAAAGGCGTATTGCTGACAGGCTCTTCCTCCTGCCTTATCTCATTAACCGTCTGTATTGGTTTCTCTTCGGGCTTGGAAACAAACATCCTGCCTGCCCTGTCTTCCGTTGCGTCAAGCAGAATCTCACTTACCATTGTCGGAATCTCAAATCCGTTCTCATCTTCCACACTTACAACCTGTGCAGACATTATTTTAGTTACCCGTCCTCCTCCTGTCTGATTGAGAAACTTTACTCTGTCTCCTATTTTGAATGTTGCCATAATTTATATCTTTTATTTAGTTTTGTCAATTATTGTTTGGGCGAGTTGTGTTAAGTCCATAGAGTCGTAATTGCCTGAACTGCACATCAGAAGGTTCGCATTATGGAAATCCTGCCTGATTATAAACTCCTCTAACTTTGTTTTGCCAGTATAAACCTCCATATCCGCTCTGCCAAACGCCGTTTTGATGAAGTCAGGCTCTATATTGGGCAGCCGTTTCAAGGCTACGGCGTGAGGATTGTAAAACACGGCTGCAATATCTGCCTTATCCATCGTCCCTTTGTATTGTTTAAGGAACTCGGAAGTAAGACTGCTGTAGGTATGTAACTCCAAGCAGACAACAAGACGGCGTTTTGAAAACTGCTCTCTTACAGCGGCTATCGTGGCATCAAGTTTGGAAGGTGAATGAGCAAAGTCTTTGTAAATCGTAACCTCATTTGACTGCCCAACAACCTCCAATCGCTTTGCCGCTCCCTTGAAAGACAGAATGCTTTGCAAGAAATCTTCGCCGCATACACCGATTTGCTCGCAGACAGCCATAGCTCCGCTGATGTTAGTTACGTTATGCTGCCCGAAAACCTGCAAAGGATAGTCTTTATTCTTATATTGAAGGATTGTAACGCCGTTTTCTATCCTGTAAGGCAGGGCTTTATAGGCTTGTTTTTTTATATCATTTCTCGCCTGTGAAACAACATCACACAGAACCTTGTCATCATTGCAATAAATCAGCGTTCCGTCATCGGTAATCTTGTCAATAAAGATACGGAATTGCTCAATGTAGTTGTCAAAAGTAGGAAAGACGTTGATATGATCCCAAGCTATGCCGCTAATAAGAGCTATCGTTGGATTGTAAAGGTGAAATTTTGGTCTAAGGTCAAGAGGTGATGTAAGGTATTCGTCTCCTTCAATCACCATATACTGAGCTGTTTGGCTTAAACGAACCATAACGTCCATACCCTCTAATTTCGCCCCCACCATATAGTCAGTCTCTATCCCCAAATGACGTAAGACGTGGAGTATCATTGCTGTTATGGTCGTCTTGCCGTGACTGCCGCCGATAACTATTCGTTTCTTGTGCTTGGAAACCTGATACAGATATTCAGGGTAAGAGTATATTTTTATGCCTTGCCGTTGTGCTTCCACCAATTCAGGATTGTCTGATTTAGAATGCATTCCCAGCACTATGGCGTCTAATTCGGGCGTTATCTTATTCGCATCCCAGCCCTCTTTTTCAGGTAAAAGATTATGGGAAGCAAGATTGGAACGGGCAGGCTCAAATATCTCGTCATCAGAACCGCTAATCACGTCTCCCTTAGCTTGTAAGGCTATCGCTAAATTGTGCATTGCACTTCCTCCAATGGCTATAAAATGTATCCTCATCTGATTAAAATTTGTTGTTACGGGCTGCAAAGGTAGCATAATTTCGTTTCACTGCGTCAAATTGCCGTTTTATTTTTTTGAAATCTTCATCTGTTTTGGGGGTATTTTGATGTGTCAAAATGGATGTTTTTTTGACGATTTTTTAGTGAAATTTTGCGTTCAAAAAACGGGATAATATTACATTATAATCTCAAAAAAATTATACAAAACGTTCATTAAAAATGGCGAAATTTGACTTCAAAATCACGAAATTTGATAAAAAAATGACCAAATTTGACCTTAAAATCACCAAATCAAGCCTTAAAAAAGCGAAATTTGACTTCGTGAAAGCGAAACAAAGCTTGCGTTGTGACCAAACTTTGTTACAATTTCACCAAATCAAGTTACAATTTCACCAAGTCAAGTTTCATTTTCACCAAGTCAAGCTTTAGAATTTTAAAGTCAAGCTTCAAGAAATTGAAATCAAGCTTTATTTTAGCGAAAAGGCACAAAAAAGGGGATAATTCAGTCTATTATCCCCGCAGGTCTTCATATTGCTTTATTACAATATGGTTTCACAAAATTTATACAAAAACATCAGACTCGCATCTCTAAAAAGAGGTGTTTTTTTACTTGATTTTGGCGAGTTAAATCTGTAATTCTGTTGATTGTTTTTTGCAAATGTTTTGTCATAATTTTGTTCTCCTGTTTTGTTTGTTTGTTTTACATTATTGTTTGTTGAATTTATGTAGCAAAAATCGTGCCAAACTGCTTTGAAATTTGATTGTTACGTATTTTTTTTGTGTTTTGGAAAATTATTGTACCTTTGCAGCGTAAAATTATTTGATTTACCAACCTTAAAATAAAAAGATATGAAAATTAAGACAACTTTTATCTCAGCAAAACTAATGATTATTAGTTTAGTTCTTGCCATTAGCACTTTTAATGCCAACTCTCAGACGGCTGAAGAATGGCTTGAACAAGGCGTAATAGCCCTTGAGAACAACGATTATCAAAAGGCGATAGAATATTTTGAAAAAGCAATAAAATTAGAGCCTAATGCCGCAGCCGCATACAACAATATGGGAAGTGCTTATTATGCTTGGAATGAGCAGTACGAAAAGGCAATAGAATGTTATAAGAAAGCAGTAAAATATAAGCCTGATTACGCAGGTGCATATTTTAATATGGGACTTGCTTATAAAAATTGGAACGGGCAGTATGAGAAAGCAATAGAATGTTATAAGAAAGCAATAAAATTAGAGCCTAATGACGCAGACGCATACTTAAATATGGGAAATGCTTATTATGCTTTGAACGGGCAGTACGAAAAAGCAATAGAATGTTATAAGAAAGCAATAGAATTAGAGCCTAATGACGCAGACGCATATTTCAATATGGGAAATGCTTATCAACTTTGGAATGGGCAATATCAAAAGGCTATTGGCTGTTATGAGAAAGCAATAGAATTAGAGCCTAATTACGCATCCGCATACTTAAATATGGGATATGCTTATGAAAAAAGCGGAAATCAAAATCAGGCAATAGAATGTTACAAAAAGGCAGTAGCTCTCGGAAGTGAGGCTGCGAATGAATTTTTTTTGGATAACGGCATTTCGTTTTAAGAAAACAGATTAGTATAACAAGATATGAAAATAGCACTCCTTCAATCCGACACGGTGAATGCTGATATTGACGCCGCCATGTCTCATTATCGTCAGCTGATAAGCCATTTAGAGCCAGCGACTGACCTTTTAATCCTTCCCGAAATGTTCTTAACCGGCTTCACAACCAACATCGGTTTAGCCCAAACGGGCATTCAGGGATTGGAATTGATGAAAGATGTTGCCCGAAAGCACAATACGGCTGTCTGTGGCAGTCTTTTGACCGAAGATAACGGCAGATACTACAACCGAAACTTCTTTGTCTATCCCGATTTGAGCGTTGTACATTATGATAAGAAACATCTGTTTTCGCTAAGTGAAGAGCCGCAGGTTTTAACGGCTGGAACGACAAAGCAGACTCTTACTTACAAAGGCTGGAAGATAAGATTAGCAACCTGTTACGACCTTCGCTTCGGCTCTTGGACTCAAAACACGGCTCATGATGGCGTTTTGGATTATGACCTGTTGATTTACGTTGCTTCTTGGGCTGATGTGCGGTTGCAGGCGTGGGATTTGCTGTTACCTTCAAGGGCTATAGAGAACCAAGCCTTTGTTGCCGCCGTCAATAGGTGCGGAACAGATTCACAGGGCTTTACTTACAAAGGTCATTCGGTCGTTCTGGGCTTCAAAGGTGAAGTTTTGGCATCAGCAAACGACAATGCAGAAGAACTTATCTATTGTTTATTGGACAGAGACAAGCTTCTGCATTTCCGCAATGCCTTTCCCGTTTGGCGGGACTGGGCTTAAATTATTTCTTTTCCTCTTCGGGACCAACTTCTTTTATGAATTGCTGCGTCAAATCAAACTGAAGCTGCTTCACATCTTTCTTTCGGCTAATGGAAGCGAAGTATGCCTTCTCCTTTCTGTTAATATCGGAAAGTATAACTTCATCTAACTTAAAGCCTTCATAGTTTTGGGCAACGTATTCCTTTATATCAGTACAATATTCCAAAGGAATGATCCATGAAGACAACACTTCAGCGTTGCTAAACTGCATTCTGGCTTTGTTTCCGTTGGCAGTAAAGTTGGCTCTGTAAGTAAGGGAGTCAATCTTTTCCCATTTCGCCTGTCCCACATCAGGTTTCTGACGTTTGAAGTCTTTGATAAACTTCTCCGGAACTTCTCTTTCATCAACCAAAGGATAGGTTGCTTTTGGTGGTGTGCCGCAAGCCGCTGCCATAACGACACATGACAATAATACAAATGCTCTTTTCATCTTTTATTACTTCTTTTTAGAACTGCAAAATTACACATTATTTTCGTAAAACAAACCTCTAACGAGTCAAAACTTTATTTTGCGTCAATTTTCTGCCGTATCACCTCCCAGCAATGAGCGTCCATTTTCGTACCTAACACTTCTACCACGCCACCAGCAACGATAGACCCCCACCTTCCGCAGGTTGGCAAATCCAAGTCTTGAGATAGGGCTGCTAAAAAGCCACCTGCGTACATATCTCCTGCACCTGTGGTGTCCAACTTCTTGCGATTGGTGTCGGCTTGCAGGCTAAAAACGTTCTCCTTATTTGATATTAGCGATCCCCTTTCACCAATCTTTACAACGGAAATGTCGCAATAACTCGCTATTTGTTCAACTGCCTGCTCTGGGGCAAGGTTTGTAAGGGCTAAGGCTTCATCCTGATTGGCGAAAACAATGTTTGCACGTTTGCAAAGTGAGGTTATAAAGTCCTTATTCTCTGTTACAACGTTGTAAGATGCTAAATCAATAGACGTTTTGAGTCCATTACGCTCGGCGATTGAGAAGACAGCCTCCGTAAGTGGGCGATTATAAACCAAATATCCTTCAATATGAACGTAATCGTAGTTTTTGAAATCGTCTTCGTTCAAAAGAGAAGGGTTTAAGTCAAGAGCCGCTCCAAGATTTGTTGCAAATGTCCGCTCGCCATCCTGAGATACGAATGTCAAAGCAATACCTGTGCTGCTGTTGTTTGATTTTGAGACGACAGGATGCACACCCGACCGCTCCAAATCTCGTATAAAGAAATCACCATAGCCATCCGCTCCCACGACTCCAACGTATGCAGTATCAATACCAAGATTGGCTATCGTATAAGCAGTGTTCGCCGCACTGCCACCGCCAACCATAGCCGCCGAATAGCGTTCTGTAAGCTCCAAAAGCCGTTTCTGAGTGTCGGCATCAACCATCTGCATACTTCCTTTAGGCAAATCCAAGTCGGTAAGAATGTTATCGTTATCTATAACCTTAATTACGTCCGTCAAAGCATTACCTATACAAATTACTCTCTTATTCATAGTTTTTTTTTGGCGGCAAAGGTAATATTTTTCTCTGATTTCCATAGCGTTTTTATCCTCTTTGGTAACTTTTTTTTCTAATTTGAAAATATTTTTATCCAATTTTATTTGTAATTAAAGTTTTTTTTGTAATTTTGCAGCCTCGTTCGAAAGCATTAGAACGAAGAATTAATAAATTTTTTTCAAACAAAACAACAAGTACTATGAGTATTAAAATAGTCAAAGTGCGGAGAGAAATCCACACAGGTGCTACTCCCGGAACTCGTTATCTTAACAGAGTGTTCCGTACTGGCAATGCAAAACTTGATGACATTGCTTCAGAAATTGAACAAGCCACAACAGTATCCTATTCGGACGTTTTGGCGGTATTAAAGGCTTTAGAAATAACCGTTTCGCGTCATGTGTTAAACGGAGAAGGCGTAAAACTTGGGCTCTTGGGAGCTTTCCTGCCCGGTATTAAGGCAACGGCGAAAACGACACTTGCACAAGTGGATGTCAGTACAATCCAACGTGCTTACTGTCGCTTCTATCCGTCATCGCATTTCAAGGAAAAACTTGATAAAGCGACATTTGAGGAGTTGAATTTGGATATAACAGGGCTGCAGTCTTATGATGCAGAGTATCCGGATGCAGACAAACAGGATGACATTATTCTTTCCAGAAAGCAGATAAAAGAAATAAGAGCCAAAGAGAAAGAAGCCAAAGAGCAGAATAATGCTTAACAGATTTAGCCGAGTGTTTTAATAAACTTATCGGCTTTTTAATTTCATGGTTGGTAGCGAACGAAAGTTCGCTACTTTTTTTTGCAAAGTTTTGTACTGACTTTGCATTTTTTTTATATTGTTTTGACACATTATAATAAGATTTTGCGATTTTATTGTCAAAGAACAGATTTCTATTGCTTGACAATAGAATCCTATTGCTTGACAATAGAAATCTAAAGCTTGACAATAGAAAATTAAAGCAAAAAAATAGAAAACTCTGGTGTGCTTTCCAGTTTTCTAAACGAAGTTATAACATTTTGAAACGAAATTGTAATATGCAAAAACAATATAAAAATATATTGCAGTGCTGTTTTGTGCCACAACAATATCATTTCACTGCATTAAAGTCTCATTTTATTATACAAAAAACCTCATTTCCGATTGGTGAAATGAGGTTTTTGTATAATAAAACGCCGTTTAAAGACCATGAAAAGCCCTATTAGGAGGGCAGAATTAAATACTTGTAATTATTAAAACGGCGTATAGATTTACCAAATATCGTTATAATTTTGCGAAGTTTCATCTTCTTCTGGCAAGGTTTCTCTTTGGTTACTGGCTTCTTTCTTACAGGTTTCGGAAATCTCCGTTGCGTAAGCTAAAGTCTTGGTATAGATGTCTCTCCAGCCAATCCAGTCGTCCTCTTCGCAAAGATTCTGGTTGTGAAATATGCTTATAAATTCGCCATTGACTGACTTAACGATGTCCATTTGGCGTTTTATGACCTCAAAAGCCTTCTCCGTACCTGTGGTGTAACGCAATGTTGCGTCCATAACTGCAAAAGGATGAATGGTTAGCGGCTTTTTCTTCTCGGCAGTCAAGTCATAGAACCTGTGAGGTGTGCAAAGACCGCTCCGAAAGCCTGTTGCCCTGCTGTATCCCATTGAATAGTCATCGCTTATGTGGCATTCCAACAGCGTATTATAAGACTTCGGCAACCTGAAACGAAGGTAATGGAAACGGCTTCTGCTGATGTGGTCTTTTCCAACGACACTTAGCAGTCGTTTTACTTCTTTTCGCACTCTATGAACGACTGAATTGCTGTTATAAGATGGGTGAATACCAATCAGATATGAGTTATAAAAATAATGTATCAGTCTTCTGAATTTACGATTTTTGATACTGCTGTTTTTATCGTAGCGTCCGTAGTTGCCAACTTGCAGAAAGAAAATCGTTTCCGTCTTTTGCTCACGCCCAACCTTCAACATAAAGTCAAAAGTTGCTAATGGGTCTTTCTCCTTACCTCGTATTACGTTTATACGGCGGCGAAAGTCTCTGATAGAACGGCGTTGCAGCAGGTCAAAACAAAAACTTGCCACCGTACGTGCAAACCCCAATCCCTTATAACGCCAAGCCATATCCACATCTACGCTGTTTATGAATTTGAAATGCCGTTCCCGCAACTCAATATTAGGGTATGTTGCTCTGATACGGCATTTTAACTCCTCAGCCCAAAGGTTTATAATCGGCAAATGAAGTATGTTCCTTTTGTAAGCAAGAGATGATGTGTGGAAATAGCGTCCGAACTTGTCAAGGTCTTTATCTACGTATTCTTCATAACGACTTGCGAAGAAGAAAGCAGAGGCAAAGAGGTCAAAAGCAGGGTCTTGGGAGTTTGTTATCACCTCCTGCTGCTTTATAATACCGATTTCGTACAGCAAATCGCTGTTTTGAGGAACGAAAACCTCATTGCAGATTTTTGATTTGGTGTAAGAGAGTTTTTCTTGTGGGCTTTCAATGAAGTCTTGTTTGTTGGTCGTAAATTTTATGTTCGCTCCAACAAGCCCATTGAGCATAAGGTCAAGGATATAATCTACTCTTGCCGTGAGTTTATCTACATATATTATCATAAAATAAGTGTTTAACGCAGTGAAAAATTGTCTCCCAGATATTGTTTTCTCACTTCGGGGTCAGAAGCCAGCGTCTCAGGAGTGCCTTCTTTGAAGACGTTGCCGTCAATCAGCAGATAGGCTCGGTTAGTTATCGTTAGCGTTTCATGAACGTTGTGGTCGGTAATCAGAACGCCGATATTCTTGTCCTTTAACGTCCTAACGATACTCTGAATGTCCTGAACAGCAATCGGATCTACGCCTGCAAAAGGTTCATCCAAGAGAATAAATTTTGGATTTGAAGCAAGGCTGCGTGCAATCTCTGTTCGGCGTCTCTCTCCTCCTGAAAGCTGAATGCCTTTGCTCTTTCTGATGTGTGTAAGTGAAAATTCATCAAGCAGAGACTCCATCTTAGCGTTTCGCTCTGCCTTTGTGAGGTTCATAAATTGAAGAACCGCCATTATATTGTCTTCTACCGAAAGATTACGGAAAACAGACGCTTCCTGAGCTAAGTAACCTATGCCCATCTTCGCCCGTTTGTACATCGGCATATCAGATATGTCGTCATCATTGAGAAAGACCCGCCCGCTGAAAGGCTGTATAAGACCCACCATCATATAGAACGTGGTCGTCTTCCCTGCTCCGTTGGGACCAAGAAGTCCTACTATTTCTCCCTGATTTACTTCTATGGACACGCCTCTTACGACCGTCCTTTTCTTATATTTTTTTACGACTTCTTTTGTGTATAATTTCATGGTTTTTGTCTTCTAAGGCTACTGCAAATCAACCTCATTGACCTGTATTACTTCCTTTGTGTTTGCGTTTGTAACGAAAACGACTACCTTACAGTTGGCTAAATTCCAGTCCTGTGAGATATTGATGAAGTAGTTCTTGCTTATCGTTTCGCCAGCTCTTGCAGGCTCGGTCGTTAAAGCAAAATCTACTCTGCCGTTAGTTCGTACTACGTTGTTGAACTGGTAATCCGGTGTTGGTGGATTAGTCAGTTGCACTCCTCTAATGTCGCTTTCCAGCACCAAAACGTTAATCAGGGTTGGGAAATCAACACTCTGCAAAAATATATTCTCAGTGCTGACGATTATTTTGTTGTCCTGATTGACTGAAGCACCAAGGTTGATGTCTAAAACGTGCGGACGGTTCTTTCTTTGAGCAACTTTGGCTGCCCAGTCTTCATAAGCGATTTTGAAAGCACCGTTTTCCTTTACTCTATTGACTAATCCTGCAGGCAGAGCGTTGGCATCAAATTCTTTAGCCCACCTTTCGCCGTACTCTGTTCTCAAATCAAGGAAATTATTCAAAGCAAGAGGCTGTGCAAATGCCGTAGCATGAACCGACATCAAAACAAGCACATTGCCATATTGAACTTTCAAATCCTCAGCAACAACAGCCGCCTCAGGGCAATTATTACAACGCCAGCCCGTATAGTCTTCCAATAAAACTCTTTGTACGCTTGCCGTGTTTGTTATTGGAGAAGACTCCAATGTTTCGCCCACAACGCCAATCAGAAGTTCGTCTTTATTAAAATTATCGCAAGAGATAAACAATGCAGATAAAGCAAAGACAGCTGCAAAAGCTAAATAAAATATTCTTTTCATTTCTTTTATTATTTTGTTTGATTAAAAACTACTTGTTATTGTCGCAAATAAGCCGTTGGAAGCAGGGACTTCGCGGCATACTCCACCAATACACATTATGCCTTTCCGTTGTTTGCCATAGCCTAACTGGATACGCATTGTTGAAAACGTATATCCAACTACGACATTATAATAATGTGTCTTGTCGCCTGTTTCATTGCCGTAATTCCATTGGTCAGTTAAGGCTGCGAACCATTTACCTGCGAGGTTGTATTCCAACGTTCCCTGAGCCCAATCACCAGTTGCCCAATCGCCATAGTTTGCTTTGGTAAGCAGGAGTTGCACTTCAGCCCTCAGAGATGAGTTTTTGGCAACCTTATATGTGCCGTCCAATACGAAGATATTAGCATATACAAAAGCAAAACCTTCATGCCCGGAAGCAATTGGATTAAAGGACTGATATGAATACATAAAAGAGGTCTTAAAATCAGAAGAAAATTTCTTTCCTACCTCAATACCTATCTCCTCAAAGTACAAATCATCACCCACTTTGAAGAAATCAGAAGAGTAACCCTTTGTTCCCGTTTGGTTCAATGCAGTATTGGCGTCCAAAGGCTGCTTATCAATAGAATTTATTCGTGAATAGTTAAGTTTTAAGTCCGTTCCATATTTACCACCCAAAGCAGTACCTTTCTGAAGCTTATACATAACATCGGCTTGCAAGCCCATCTCACCATTAACCTGTGTTGCGTAAGGATACATTGCCATTAAAGAGTATGCATGCTGGCGAGTAGTGGCTGGAAGGTAATTAACGTTAAGCATATTGCCCACTTCATTGCGGCGGGACTTGAAACTCATATTGTCAATTCTCTTTGCAGCAACACTAATGCCCAATCCCTTTTGCGAATATCCTGCTGTAACGAACAGAGCCTCTCCATTGCGATAAGTAAAGTTGTTTATAGCGTTGGGATCTTGTCCTTTGCGAGCGTATTCTGCTGAAAGGTTGAAGGCTTTGTGTGCAAGGTCAAAGCGAAATGCCGCAGCACCAATATTTTCTGGTAGGTTATATTTGTAGGTTGCACTATCAATCTCTATGAACTTTGGTTGTGCCTTCTCATAAACAGATATAAAACTTCCGCCTATGCCAATCCGTGTTGGCGAATCAGTCATAAAAGGAAATAATTCGTTCAATGACAAATCTAAATCAGCACCTCGTATCAAGCCATTGTCTGTTTGCCAAACGTCTTCCCAATAATAACGTTGCTTACCTATTATTCCCTTAATAGTAATACCTTCAATGGGTCGTGCTACAACCTTCAATCCGTCCATTGCATTGTCAATTCCCAGATTTCTTTCTTCATAAGAGCGAAGTATTAAGCCATTTCCGAACTGCTCATAAAAGTTTCCAACCGTTACTTCCAAGAAATCCTTCTTGTAAGACGCAAAACGATTGGCAAAACCCGCTCCTTTATATTGTGCATCAAAGCCAAGAATAGGATTAAGGTAAGCTTCAAAACGCACACCTGCCGTAAAATCACCATTAGTATAAAGAATGTTGGCAAAGGAATTGGAGAGAAATTTTTCCGAAACCTTTTCTGCACCTATTATACTGTCCTTTTGCGACACCTGCATATCCATCTGGAAACTTCCTGTAACCTTTCCGCCCAATATTCCTTGACAAAAGCCCACCTCTACGCTCAAAAGCAATATGCCAATGACTGTTAAAACTCGTTTCATACACCTTATTATTTAGCTGGTTGCTCAATTAGTTTGCGTACTTGTTCCAAAAGATGTTCTTCATCTCCCAAAGCATAGCTTGCATGTTGCCAAACAATCTCACCTTTTGCGTTACAAAGAAAAGTATGTGGCGGATTATTGACACCCATTGCACGTTTCAACTCACTATTCACGTCAAGTATCACCTCATAGCCCCATTCTGAGCTATTAACCAAAGGTAACACTTTGCCAGACGTGCGAGTGTCGTCAATAGAAACGGCATATATCTTAATACCTGTTTCATTCTGCCAATCCTCATAAAGCTCTGCCATCGTATTTAGCTCCTGCAAACAAGGCTTACACCAAGTTGCCCAAAAGCAAATAGCAAAAGGCTTGCCGTCATTGCTGAAATCCTGTGCGTTAATAACCTTTCCGTCTAACGTTTTGACAGAAACATTAGGCAGTCTCGCTTCTTGAGCAGCCGCATTGAAACTTAGACCGAAGCAGAAGCAGCATATAGCCGCAATAATACTTACTTTCTTCATATTTTTTCTATGTTTTAGTTGTTATTTAAGGCGACAAAAGTACAACTTTTTCTTAGAACAGACAAATAATTCATTGATTTTTCGCACTGCAACCAACAACTACAGCATTCTTTCCCCACTTCACACCTCCAAAACAAGCCTTTGAAAAGACAATTTATTGATAAAATTTTATGATTTAAGTAAAAAGATGTACCTTTGCAAAAATTTTAATCAACAGAATAATGAATAAAAAAATTTTCTTAATGTTTGCAACCATTGCTATATCAGTTGCAGCCATTGGACAGAACAAAGCGGCTATCTTAGAGCAAAAAAGAGCCGAAGCATTGAAGAGAATGGAAACTCTAAGTGAAGAACAATTCGTAGAAAACTTCAAAAAATACCATTCACAAGTTCCTACACAAAGACCATTGCCGCCAACCAGCACATCAAAAGCAGGTAGCAGCGAGTCAAACACAAAATCCGAATTATCAGTTCCTGATGATATGATTTTCCCTAACGAAGCCGATGAAGTACAGGCAATACTTATGACGTGGCTTTACGATTCCTACACCGTAAATGGAGACCAGCCCGCAGAGCAACTCTTCGATGGCAAAGGTATCCCTTACTCTGGTTCAAGCAGTGCTTTGGTTGATGTTTATTCTATACCGGATGTGTCCAGCACAAGCCCGTATGCGAGGATTTTTGCAGCACTTGCCGATGGTATTCAGCACAATGCAGAAGTCTGGATCAACATTTGGAATGGCTCAGACTCTACTTTGATAAAAAATTATATGACATCAAGAAGCACACCTCTTACAAACTATCGCTTCTTTGTAAATCCCGGCAATTCCTTTTGGTATCGTGACTGCGGACCTGTTGCATTCTACTTCGGCGATCAAGACAGTATTGCCTTTATGGACTTTGAATACTACGGCGGAAGACCATTAGACGATAAGTTACCCGTCTTTATAGGCGAACAGGCTGGCTTTCCAGTTTATACAAACACCATAGAATATGAAGGAGGCAACATTTTACTTGACGGAGTTGGCTCTTTATTCACATCATCCGCTGTTTATTCATTAAATATGGACGGATACGGCTTGTATGTTCAAGATGAAAATGACCCATATCAATATTCTATGGAGTCAAAACAGCCATTGACCAAAGTACAAGTAAATGACAGCCTGACACATCTTCTAAATCTTAGCAGATGTCTTGTATTGCCTTCGCTGTTGTACGATGGTGGCACCGGTCATGTAGATTTATATATGGATATGTTGGACGAAAACACCTTTGTTTCAACAAAGCACCCTGACGTTATGGCGAATCTGTCCGACCCAAAGAAGGTTGAAGCTAATATGGACTCCATCTGCAAGCTCCTTTCAATGCACGGCTCTAACTACTTCAACACCCGCATCCCTCTTCCAGCGAAAAACAACGGCAGTTGGTACTCTTCTCAGGCTGAATACAACAACAGTTACACCCGTTCTTTCTCTAACCACACCTTTGTCAATCAATCAATAATGCAACCCGTCTTTTACAAAGGCTCAAGCGGCGATGTAGCAGGCAACCAACGAGCAATTGAGATAATGAAAGACCGATACAGTGGCTACGAAATGACGGAAATAGACGTCAGATACTTCGACGGCGCTGGTGGAGCGATACATTGCATCACCAAACAGATACCTGCCGACAACCCCGTAAGGATTTACCACGACCCAATAAGGTTTTGGAACACCACAATCAACCAAACATTCATCCCAACCATTGAAGCAATTATCCAAAACAAAAGCGGGATAGCACAAGCGACTCTTTCATACCGTTCAGTTGGCGAAACAGCGTGGCAAACCATTGCTTTGGATGACCAAACCGACAATTTATATACCTGCGTCCTTCCTTTGGCTGGCGGAATCAGCAGAGACACGATAGAATACTTCATTTCAGCGACTTCCAACAACGGAAAAACGATGCAAAAGCCTATTACAGCACCACAGGGCTTTTATCGGTGCGTCTATGGCAACGAAGTAACGGGCTTAACTGAAGAACCGGTTTATTCATCTCTTATTTCAGTAGAACCGATTGCTAATCAGAATATTTCAGACTTCTATCCAAACCCCGCAAACGAAAAAACAGAGTTACAGATTGAAGGAGGATTGAAGCAGGACGTTAAAGTAAGATTGCTAAGCGTTAAAGGACAGGTACTAAACGAAGTAACGTTGAAACAGGGCAGCACTTCATACCAGTTAGATGTTCAAAATATGAAAGCAGGTTCTTATTGGGTTATCTTCGGTCAAGGAGGCAACACAGCAGCACGAAAACTTGTGGTAACCAAATAAAATATCGTTATTAGTTTATAATATTTTACCACATCAAGGCGGTGTTTCAGTAAAATGAAACGCCGTTTTTTTTGGCGTAATGGACAAAATTCAGAGTAAAAAGGAATATAACGCTTTGTTTTTTAGTAGTTTTGCAAATATAAAAAATTTATGCTAAAAAAAATGTCCATTTTGCGGTAGTTTTTATGTCATAAAATATGTCAAATTAAAAAACGTTCAAATTTATTTTTGTAAATTTTGTCTTCGTCAATTTTCAGATAACAAAAGGCTAAAAAATAGCACCTTAATGCTAGAATCTATCTTTGGCAAACAAACTATTAGAGAACTTGCCAATAAATACAAGGTAAGTGAAAAAACAATAAGACGGAAGTTGTTTCTAGTTAATAACCCCCGCATTGTTCCCTTGCGGCAACCTGTTGTCGTTTGTATAGATACTACATATTGGCGAAGAACCTTTGGTTTGCTTGTGGTGCAGGATTATATTACAAGAAAAATACTTTGGTATGATTATGTTAAGTACGAAAAATTAGAGGCTTACAAACGAGGTATTCAATGGATTGAAAATAATGGCTTTACTATAGTTGCAATAGTTTGTGATGGCTTAAAGGGCTTAACATCTGCCTTCCCTTCTTCTCCAATACAACTTTGTATATTTCACCAGAAAGCAGCAATTAAACGCTATTTAACAAATAATCCCAAACTTGCACCTGCAATAGAACTCAAATCAATAATAAGCACCTTTACTGATACTGATAAAGAGAGTTTTACAGAATTATTTGATGAATGGTATGACAGATGGAAATACTTTATAAATGAGCGTAAAATTGATACAGAAACCGGGGAAAAGTATTATGTGCATAAAAGGTTAAGGTCTGCTTATTTAAGTCTTAAACGCAATATGCCATACAGTTGGATTTGGTATGATTATTCTGAACTGAATTTGCCGAAAACTAACAATACTTTGGAGTCTTTCTTTTCTCATCTGAAAAGAAATTTGAACCTGCATAATGGACTCTCTAAAGAACATAAAAAAACTTTCATTAACGAGTATATTAGAAACAAAAATTTAATCCAAAAAGCCTGAATTTTGTCCATTACGCCTATTATCCCCATAAAGTTATACATTGCGTTATTGCAATATCGTTACATCAAATTTATAAAAAACATCACGTTTTTAATACGCAAAAACGGCGATTTTTAATGAAATTTTGTTGCATTAAATCTATAATTTGTTGTGATGTTTTTTGATATTGTGCTGTCATAATCCTGCTTTTGTTTGAGAACGCAAAGGTACAAAAAAATCTTTTACGAAAATCAAAAAGTGGCAATAGTGATACATTTTGACGCAAGTCAACAAATAATTTTGTCATTTCAAAAAAAAGATGTACTTTTGTCGCCGATAAATTACGAAAGATGTAATTTTGATTTGTTCTTTCTTCTTAAAATTAGCAGAGAAGGCAAAGGAAGAATAAGCAAGTTATCCGCATTGGCGTGAGGCTTAGTTTATTCCGTACAATGCAAGGTTATGCTAATACCTAAGGAGAGCGGAGAGTTAAATTTAGTTACACGCTTTCAGACACAAAAGGTATATGGCAATAAAAGAGAGGATATTATCAATATTGGAAGGAATACTTACTCATTTTAATTTGAGTAAAATTGTCCGTTGCAATGTGTTTTGCTATTACCATTCACTTAATCTGATTCCTTTTAATTTCAAAATACCATTTAGTTTCGTTCCATTAGCTATTTCACTTTTCTTTTATAAACATCGTTTTTCATAATTTTGGAGAGGTCTAACATAAGTCTAATAAGCCTTCAATGGCACTAAAACTAATTCGTAATGGGACAAACGAAAAGTATTTTGAAAAAAAGGAACGCTGCAATCAAAAAAAAAGTATAATTTTGCCGCGATTTGTAAATATAAATTAAAAGATAAAACTATGATAAAATTTAACATAAACAAAGTGCTTGCAATAGCACTTTCAGTTGCTACATTGGCGTTTGTAGCATGTGCGGACGAAGAAGAACCTGTTAATAACAGAAGAGGTTATTCTAAAACTGCGGCTGGGGATTATTCTCAATATGAGAGTACAACACTTTCTGCTGGTGAAATTCTTGAGTTGGCAAAGGAATTCAGTGATGCCCTTAAAGGTAAAACAGAGATGCCGACTATGAATATTACGAACAGTTTGTTAGCTATGGAGACATTCTTCAATTGTGCAGTCGTTGCCAAACAAGAGAATGCAGACACGACTGTTATGTATGAGGAGAAGGTTTTTTCATTCTCTGTTACTTGCAATGACGGAGAGATAGATGGAGAAACTTTGAAAGAAGCATACAATGGATTTTTGGAGAATGTATTAGCTACAATGGGAAATGCTTTTATCAATCTTTCTGATATGAGAGTAATTGGACAGAAAGCTGATGAAGTAACCTTTGAGTTAAGAATTCCAAGATTGCTCGACCTTGATGACGCTCTTGTACTAAGTGCATTGAAGCCTTTAAACGAGCCGACAATGAGAGTAGTAAAAGGTTCTTCTGAAGTGTTTAACTCTCTATTGACCATTGACCTTAATACATTTAGTCTTGGATACACAAGATTACCAGCCGTAGAGTATGATGCCCAAAAGGTTGTCGCAGGAATCCCAGTCAATATATATAAACCATATTATAGCACAACCAACTATTTTGACGTGCTACATATTTCAACTGGAAACCCATTAGTACATACTCAAGTAGATATGGGTAGTGGCTATTTTTCATTTCCTTTTATTACATCTGCCAATGTTAACAGTATTATCCTCCCAAGCTATTGCAGCTATGCCACGTTAAGCCAAGTGCCAGACTATCCTTATATGACATGCACTGTGCCAATGACATTGTTACATTTTGAGGCTTATGCTTATGTTGGACGAGAGAAAACTATTTCACATAACGAGGGTGCATTTAGGTTTAAGTCATTGACATTTGCGTTAATATCTTATAACTATGATGTCTTCGGAGAGATAAGTCGTTAAAAAAAATAGCAAGATGAAAAAAGTAAGTTTAATTATTGCTTTGCTTTTTCAATGTATGCTTCCTGCTTTTGCACAGCAGGGGCATACATTGTTTAATGTAAATGAGCACGAGAGAGTAAATGCTTTTGACAAATTTTCACAAATGACTCATAACACTCCGAGCATCTTCCATGATTATGATGAGCCTGATAATTTGTTGGTTTTTTCAGATGGACTGATACCCAAATTATATCGTATGGACAACAGCATAAATTTTATTGATTCTATCTCCTTTGTTGACTACTGGGATAAAGCCGGCTTCAAACTTAATAACAAAATATACGGAATGAGGTGGATAAGTGGTGATTACTACATTGATTCAATAATATTTTATAAATACGATATGGATGGTACTAATCTTATAACACAAAAAATTTACGAATATAATATAGAAGCAGGGGACACAGTAAGGTTTAAGCCTTATAACTTTTGCAAGTTTTTTGTTACTAAAGAAAAGAACATTGTTGTAAGTATGTCCAAAATGGGACAGCCTGCCCCCAATATATTTAATAAAATCATTGTAGTGGATACATTAGGAAATGTATTGAATTCTAAATTATATAATCTGTATGGTATAGACTCTATAGGTAGCTATGGGTATTCAAATAACTTGTATGAAGCAGGAAATAGATTAGAATTAGATATATCATATAGCCTCTGGATGGTAGGAGAACAACAGGTAACGAAAGCATATTATTTGGATAAGCAAACGTTGGATATTATTGATTCTGCTTATTATGATTTGGAAATTCATTTTGAAAACAGAACAACTATAAACGATTCCATTGCAATTGCTATTACTGGTTGTGGAACAGAGCTCTTCGGCGAAAACCCCGAACCTGATACATTAAATCTATCAATAGCGGTCTTTGATTACAAAAGCCATAAGAGATTAGACATTATAGAAATACCTATCACAGCAGAAGAAAGAGATGGAGCAATTTTTTTTCTTTCCGATCAGGATAGACTCCCTTTTCAACGGACAATAGACTTTATCAATGAAGACTCTATTTACTGGTGTTATTTTGTTCGATTTGGCAGCGGCTTTGACGGAAATTTTGCTGGACGTATTTATATAAATAATTTTGGTATAGATGGAACATTTAACTATAAATATTGCATAGAGTATGATGCTCCAGCTGGATATGCGGTAAATGGAGTCAAGGCAACAGCAGACGGAGGATTGTTGATGGCACTGATGATAGATAGTATCTATCTAATGGAGACTGGATTTCAATTTTTTTCAAGAGGATTTATTTTGAAGTTTGACCCTTATGGTGGATTTGTCAATATAACCAATATAGATAGCGAACAACCAATGGTAATAACTTATCCTAACCCTGCAAGCGACAATATCAACTTCTCTTGCTCGGAGGTGATAAAAGAAATAGAGGTCTTTAATCTTTTGGGGCAACAGGTTTATGCGGCAAAGGTTAATGATAAATTTATGACAATAGATGTTGGCAACTTTGCAAAAGGAAACTATGTTGTGAAAGTTTATACTGATAAAGGGGTAATGACAAAGAAGTTTGTTGTAGAATAATTAAATGAATTGATGAAAGATAGAAGCCCGATAATGATTGATGTTGTCGGGCTTCTTTTTGTGATTTTCCTTTTGTTGGTAAAGGATAATATGAATATGTTTTAGTTTGTCGTCTCGCCCCTGACAACAATGTAGTAGCTGCCACCAAGTTTATCTATCATAGACTGCATAAGGTCTTTTGCTTCATCAAGCGTTGGGCGTGAGCCGTAAGACACATAATATATAGGTACTTCCTTTCGCTGACGGGCTATAACATAACCATCATAACCAAGTGTTTTTGCCTTGCGAGCGTCATTTTCTGCTTTCATTCTGCCTTCTACTGTGTTGGCAATGACGTCATAACCTAATTTGTTAGTTGGTCGCATCTGTATTATACCAGAAAAATCTGATGCAGGCTTATTCTCTTCTTTATTGATTGTGTCGTGTTTTGCGACTTTCTTGCGAGCAATACGTGGCTTGGCTGTTGGAACTTGTGCAATAGGGGCTGGAGGTTGCTCAAGGGTGATATTGTTGATTGTGCTGTCGGCAGGGGAAGTTGTAGGTGTGGCAGTGGCTATTGGTTTGGGTGTATCAAACTTATGATTAACCTCATCTTTGGTCATTATGTATTGCGACAGGGTACTTGATATTGGTTTTGCCCATTTGTAGCTCTGCAACCAACCCATATAATAAGAGCCAACGGTTGCAAAAGAACCAATAAGGAATATAAAGATGAGGATAAAAAGCCATTTCCACATAGACCTGTGCTTTCTTTTACCACCTGCTACAGCGTTATCCTCTTGCTGCTCTTTACTCTTCTGGGCAAGATACAATATCTTATCAACTTTTGTCCTAATCTCTTCAACCAACTGCTCTATATCCTCTGCCTCGTCTTCTTCGGTTGCAAGCTCAGAGACAATAGTATGATAAACCGGCTGCTCTTTGGCTTCGGTTATCGTTTGCCCAACTTCATTTATTGTTTCTTCAATATATGGGGTTTCAGCCTCCTGTGCAGCTTCTACTTCTTGTTTTGGGATTTCAAAAGTCTTAACATTCTTTACTGCGGCAAGCCCAAAACTTTCGTCCATAAGGTTCAAGTGTGGCAAAGGTTCAAAGCAATAATCGCCTGTTTCATCAACGCTGATTGCTCCCAAAGACGGAAGGGATAATCTTTTGGCTGAGGCAAGCCGCTCGTTGAGGGAATCGGAGTATTGTTTAATCCAAGTCAAAGCTGTTTGGTTGGAAATAAACTCGCGTTTAGCCATAAAATTGACAAAAGACATATCATTAGCCGCCTCTTTTGAGAAACTTAACACTCGCTTTGGTGGTACTAAAATGTTACATTCGGCGTCAAATTCTGCCGAATGAGTGGTTACTAAGAACGTTCCAAAGCCTACTAATTCAGCTCTGTCGTTCCTTTTTAGATATTCGAATAAGTTTGTTGCAACGTTCATTATTCTACATTTATGTTTTAAAACTTGTCGGCAAAAGTACCATATATTTAAGCGGAAAAGATTTGCTCTTAAAAAATGTTTTCAACATAGTTATTAACAATTTCACATCTTGGCTTCCAAAGAAAAGGTTTGCCTTATGATGTTTGCAAACAATAAATTAGTACTTTTGCAGCCTTGTTTTAAGAAAAAAGATATGCTATTAGACGATTTAAACCAAGAGCAACAAGAGGCAGTTAGCCAGATTGACGGACCAATAATGATTATTGCAGGAGCAGGTTCGGGCAAGACTCGTACGCTCACCTATAAGATTGCTTACGATTTACAACAAGACATTTCACCTTATAATATACTTGCCTTAACTTTCACCAACAAAGCTGCAGAGGAAATGAAGGAAAGAATATACGATTTAGTTGGCTCACCGGCTAAGTATATTCTTATGGGAACGTTTCACTCCGTCTTTGCAAGGATATTGAGATTAGAGGCAGAGCGGTTAGGTTACGTTTCAAGGTTTTCCATCTACGACACAGACGACTCCAAAAGCCTTATCAAAAGCATAGTAAAGGATATGGGATTAGACGAAAAGGCATATTCCGCTTCCTTTGTATTGGATAGAATTTCCAAAGCCAAGAACAATTTATTCTCACCCACTGATTATTTGAGCAGTATAGACCTTCAAGCAGAGGATAGAGCCGCTCACAAACCTCAAATCGGCTATATCTATCAGCAATACCAGAGAAGGCTTAAAGGTGCTATGGCAATGGATTTTGATGACCTGCTGTTTAATATGAACGTACTGCTGAGAGACTTTCCCAATGTGCTGCTAAAATATCAGCAAAGGTTTGAATACATTATGGTTGATGAATATCAGGACACCAACTTTTCACAATATCTTATCATAAAAAAACTTGCCGCTCTACATCGTAACATCTGCGTTGTGGGAGATGACGCTCAGAGCATTTATTCTTTTCGTGGGGCGACCATAAGGAACATTCTCAACTTTAAGACAGACTATCCAGACGCACAAGTCTTCAAATTGGAGCAGAATTATCGCTCTACGCAAAACATAGTCAATGCCGCCAACTGCGTAATAGACAACAACGAAAACCAGATAAAGAAAGTCGTCTGGACTGACAACGAAAAAGGCAGCCAAATCAAATATACCAATCTTGAAAGCGACAGAGGCGAAGCTGAATATGTCTGTGAGGTCATCAGAAACAAGATTTACGATGACGATGCTCAATATGGCAACTTCGCTATCCTATATCGTACCAATATGCAATCAAGAGTGATTGAAGAAGCGTTGAGATTACATAACATTCCTTACAGATTATATGGCGGTATCTCGTTTTACTCCCGCCGAGAGATAAAAGACGTGCTGGCTTACTTCCGTTTGGTATCTAACAATGACGATAACGAAGCATTCTTACGCTCTATCAATAATCCGTCTCGCGGCATTGGCAACACAACTCTTAACCGCCTGAAGATAGTAGCAACTCAGAACAACATATCCCTTTTCAAAGCCGCCGCCAACCTCCACAATATCCCTTCCGACATAAACAAACCAACCATTGCAAAGATAGTTGAGTTTTGCCAAATGATTACTGCCTTTAGCCTAACAATCAATCAGCGTAATGCCTTTGAGCTTGGTGAGGAAATAATAAGACTTTCGGGTATCAAAAACGCCCTTAGCAAAGAGGAAACCTTAGAAGCCGAAGAGCGAAAGAACAATATAGACGAACTTATCAACTCTCTCCAATCCTTTGTGAGCAAAGAGGAAGAGGTTATGATTGATGAGCTGACGGGAGAAGAGATTTTGCAGACTCAAAGGACGCTTGACGTTTTTTTATCTCAGGTAAGTCTTATGAGTGATGTTGATGATGACGACACTGTAACCAATAAAGTAACTCTTATGACAATACATTCGGCTAAGGGATTGGAGTTTTCATACGTCTTTATTGTCGGAATGGAGGAGAATCTCTTCCCTTCACTGCTCTCTCTCACCTCAAGAGTGGATACAGAGGAAGAAAGACGGCTGTTTTATGTCGCAATAACGAGGGCAAAGAAAGAATTGATGATTTCCTCTGCCCGAATGCGATTTCGTTATGGTGAGTTGGTTTTCTCTGAGCGTAGCCGCTTTATAGAGGAAATAGATGACGCTTATCTGTCTCAAAGTCTCAATCAAAAGAAGTCTTTTCCTGCTATATCACAACGACCTTCCGCCGACAAGAAAAAGCCACTCCTTACCTCACTCCTTAAACCTATCGGTGGCAACCCGTCATCTGCCTTGAAGAAGTTTGAAATTGGGCAGCGAGTATCTCATTCCCGTTTTGGCAAAGGAAGCATTATCCAATTGGACGGAGAGGGCGACAATCGCAAAGCAAGAGTTGCCTTTGACGACTGCGGAGAGAAAACGCTCGTTCTTCGCTTCGCCAAATTGGAAGTAGAAAAATAGACTGCATAACACTACTATATTTTATCCAAATGAAGCCTTGATGTATCAGGTCTTTATTTCATTTCAACCAAATGCCGCTCTGATTTCTTGAAGTGGCGTTTTAATTTTACATTACTTATATTTATAACATCCAATCTGAAACATTATAGATATACTACCTAATTTCAATATAATCTTTTAGCCCTATCACATCTGGTCTTATTTCTTTTCTCCAACTTATGCCAAACTCTTTATCCAAATACTTAAATACTTCCATGTTATAGTCTTTCATACAATCTTCACTTTCACCTATACAGCCATAATCATAATAATCTATTTTATATTTACTTTCAAATATACTATCACTGTCATATACAATAGAAGCAATTCCGCTGAATAGTAATAGTTTTGGAATTCCATTGTATTGCATATCATACAAGGCTTTGTATTTATTATTTTTACATTGATAATCCAATGATAGATTAAAATAAGTATTACAATCTATATTCATTGTAATTTCTTTAATGATAATACCCCTAAATAAATTAAATGTTATTCTATGTACTCCTTCTGTTACGGAAATAATATATAGTGTCTAAATGTCGCATATTCAATTTATTATAGTTTTATTTTTTCTTTGTTTTCACCAGTTTTTCACCAGATAAGCCTTTGTTTTTAAGTCCGTTTCAGACCACTTTTTACTCTCTTCACAAATTTTCTCACTTTTCAACCAAATCTTACTGCCCTGTTCTGTTTTGCAAAAATCAATCAGTTTGACGCTGCAAAGTTACAAAAAATTCTTTTATGTTGCAACAGCTTTTAGATATTTGAATATCTTGGTTCATTATATTTTGCTTGCTCTACAAATTTGTTGGATGAAGACTATAAGAATTATTTAATTTTGCTTTGCGGTCTTTTCAAATATCATAATGACCAATTCCTGCTCAATCTCTTTCTCTGAGGGTTGATATGTGCTTGGAACACAATTCAGAGATGGTATTATTTCATTGATGAGGCATCCGACAGTTTGTTCATTGGTTGAGGTTGGTGTTGGAGGCTGAATTTTTGCCGGTGTTGATAATTGTGTTGGATTGTTTATCAACTCTGTATTCTTCATAATAATGGCAGCCTGCTGTCTAATTTTTTCAGTGTGCAGTTGTTTTAGCCTTTTCTGTTCTTTTTCTCTGTTGATGATTCGTTCTTTGGCATTTAGTCTGTCCTGCTCTGTAAATAATTGCCTGTACTGATTGAAGTATTTGTAAGAAGCAAAAACGTAAGAAGTCTCCCCACAATGTAGCCATTGCTGATATGCTTTGTTGGCATAACCTCTCAGAATGTCCTGTTCGTGTTCCATATAGTATTTCCGTTTAGCTTCTTCCTCTTCCTGCTTTGCCTGTGCTTCTTTCTCTCTCGCTATTTTCTGCTGCCATTCCTTATTTTGTCTGTATAAACCTCGTTCTGTAAGGATTTTGACAAATAAATCAGGACTGACATTAAAATGCTCTCTGTTGCCATATTCAAAGTGTGAGTTTTTAATTTCCTTTTCTATTCTCTCAAAAGCAATATACTCAAAGTCATTTTGGAGTATGTTGCAGAATATCATTGCCATTGTATTTACTTCCCTGTCGGATTTACTGATACCTTTGTAATTTATTGCCTCATAAAAGAGTTTTGTTACTTTGATTTGCAACACTTTCGTATCCTCTTCATAAATACACAGTTTATCATTTGCATTGCGGGGGCAGGCAGGGATTTGCCCCTGTATTGCCTGTTGAGGCTGATACATCTTTTGACTTGCCTGTTTAGTTTGATTTTCCATAATGTTTTTGTGTTACCTGTTTTTCTAATTCAGTATAGTATTCATACATAGAAGCAACATCATTTTGTTGCCTGTTCATTAACTTTTCCTTTTTCAGCCTTGTCCAGTAGTAAAAATGTTTTTGAATATCGGCTACAGGAGTTAATGAGTTTGAATGTTCATTACTTGCTTCTATTTCGCAGCAAAAATTTTCAAAGATTGGTTGAATTTGGGAATGTGGTATCTCAAACTGCATCGCCACTCTCTCAATCCATTCAGAATTCAAAAGAGAAGTTTTGATTTTCTGCAAACGGACTTTCCAACTCTCAACAGGAGCCTTCTGCGTAAAATGATTGCTGTTATTGGGTGCTTTTAACGTTTTCACCCGCAAATCACCGTTCAAAACTTCTTTTTCTTTTTTGCCGCAACTTTTTTCTTTTTCTGAAAAGTTTTCACTCTGAGAGAATTTTTCCCTTGCCGTAAGGCTATCAAACTTTTTTTGAATTTCAAAATCATTTTTTTTGTTTTGGTGTGTTGTTGTTGAAAAGTTTTGTGTTGAGGTTTCAAATTTGTTTTCAAGTTCAGAACTTAAATTTTGATTTGAAAAATTATTTTTCATTTCATTTTGCGATTGTGCGTTCTTTTCACCGCTTGCCGCATCAAAGACACATTTTTCACTCGCAAGAGGGAAAAATACATTATTTTTCTTTTCTTTTTCTTTATTTATTTCTTTTTCTTGTATAGGGGGTGCAGGGGGAAAAACTTCTTTTGCTTTCTTTGTTTCTTTTTCGTTTCTTTGCAAAGCTGTTTCCATAGATACTCCCAATTCCTTTTCATTCTTAGGTTGAAGGCGTTTCTCAAGCTCTTTAATTTCCTTGCTGTCATTGACTGCGGGGCGTTTCCATATTGTTACTTCTCTGTCATCAATGTTATCACTTCCGCTGTTTCTGTGGATATAAGTTTTAGTTTGTAAATTGCTCCTTTCAGGCTCGTGTGGCATTATCGTTTCATTGTTTATATCACTTTCATTTTCATCCTTTGGTTGAAAGCATTTCTCAATTTGTTCAATGTCCCTGTCATTATTGACTGCGTGGCGTTTCCTTATCGTATCAATGTTATGGTCGTTGTCATAACTTTTGGCTTGTACTTGACAGTTGATTAAGGTTGTTGAGGTTGGAATTTGATTGATTTCCTTGTCGGCCATTTCTGTTGTCAAAGCAATATCTGTTTCTATCCCGTTACAAATACGAATAAAGGTTTTGCCTGTAGTATTGGAACTGTCTTTTTCTATCATACTGGAACATACAAGCAAGTCTAAAAAGACACTTACTTTTTTTATGCTCCAATGCCATCGTTCCGCAAGAGAACGAAAGGATGTTACCAACTCACCTTCATTAACATTTATAATTTTATTGCCAAAAGACAGTGTTCTCTTGATTCTGGTACTTCTTACCAAATCAGACCACGCCTCAAATTTGGAATAAACTCTTTCCTCTTCCCAAAATGCACTTTCAAACAATGCATTATCTGTTATTGGCAGGTTCTTATTCATTGGTTGTTTAATCTTCATTTAATTATCATTTAATCTTCGTTTTCTGCCCGCAAAGAAAATACAACTGAACTTATGTCAATGGACTTAAAGTCCATTCAATACAATTTTTTCATTTTATTACCCAAACAGGCTACTTTCGGTTTGCAAAGTAAGTACTTTTGAAAATGTAAAGTGGTAATACTATTACCTTTCAAAATAAAAGGGTGTAAAAATTTTTACACCTTCTATAATAACAGCCCTTAATTAGACCGATTTTGTTGAGGTAAATGTAACTGCCCCTATCCTTTGTGTAACGGCAGGTATTGATTTGGTAAAATGCGGTATAAAAGTAAGGTAATCTGTAAGATATTCGGCTTTGTATTCGGTCGGCAAAAGTGCCGATTTTATAATTCCAAAACATCTTTTTTTGATTTATTTTTCATTCTTATCACTTATTTATATGTATATTAGTTTATTACATTTTTAATTTCGGCTTTAATTATTTTTATACCTTTGCAATAAACAGATAATCAGGGGGATTACGTTGCAAAAAATGAAAATAAATTAAAACAGGATTTAAGGTATTGTATTTGTT
>JAISLH010000059.1 GCA_031260565.1 Bacteroidales bacterium | reverse complement strand
CAATAGCAGTTTTTGCTTTTAGTACAACGATGTTGTTCGCACAGCCCACCCCCGGTGGAAGACCCGGCAGCGGCGTAGGCGACAACGATGATGAGACAGCCCCAGTGGCAACAGCAACAATGCTATTGATTGGCTTAGGTGGCGGATATGCTACCTACAAAATCAAGTACAAAAAGAAATAACTAATATAATTTAGCACTATTCTTTGAGGAGAGAGCAACAAAATGCTTTCTCCTTTTTTTGTTTTTCTATCTCGCCAAAATAAAACGCCGCTTTAGGAAAATCAAGCAGAGTTTCATTTTGGCAAAAAGAGCCTTTGGCGGACGGAAATAAACACTCCATATAATAATGTGTGCTATAATTGGAATTTTATTTATACTTTCGCAGCCCCAAACAATATAAAAAGAATGCTAAATGATACTTTAAGACATAAAGGTTTAAGGAACAAACTCGTAGAGGAACTTGTGAGCAAAGGGATAACAGATAAGAGCGTTTTGGAAGCAATAAGGACTGTACCGAGACATTTATTTATGGAGTTATCCTTTGACCCCAAGATTGCATATATGGATAACGCCGTGAAGATAGCAAGAGAACAAACAATTTCTCGCCCTTTTACCGTTGCCTTTCAAACACAACTGTTAGAGGTAAGCAAAAAAGAGAAAATTTTAGAGATAGGAACAGGTTCAGGGTATCAAACAGCAGTTCTTTGTCATCTGAAAGCCGAAGTTTATACCATAGAACGGCAGCGGCAGCTCTTTCTTTCGGCAAAATCATTGTTGCACTCGTTGGGCTATGTGGCTAAAAGCTTTTTCTCAGATGGCTATCGGGGCTTGACAGCGTTTGCTCCCTATGACAAAATCCTTGTTACCTGTGGCGCACCGCAAGTTCCCGATGAACTGATACGGCAGTTAAAAGTCGGTGGATCAATGGTTATTCCAATAGGAGAGCAGACGCAGACGATGTATAAAATAATAAAGAAATCAGAAACGGAAATAGAAACTCTTAATTTCGGAGACTGCAAATTTGTACCGATGTTGGAGGAAAAGGAAATAAATTTATGACATTTTTTTGCTCCAAAGTGTAACTTTTTGAGAGCTTTTACGTTTGAGCAAATAGAGAAAAAAAGCAAAAAAGTAAAAAAAATGAAAAAATATGCTACGAGTTTGTAAATTTTTTCGTAATATTGCAGGCGGAAAAACAAAGAATTTGTAACATATATTGATGTAATAACAAGATGAAGAAACGTGTATTAATTATCTTTGCAGCATTGGCTTTCTGCGTGTCTGAAGCGTGGAGTCAAGACCCTCATTTCTCGCAGTTTTATGCAAGTCCTCTTTACACCAATCCTGCTTTGGCGGGTTCTGTTGTTTGCCCTCGGGCAACGTTAATTTATCGTAATCAGTGGCCTTCCATACAGCGGGCATTTAGAACTCCTGCTGTAAGTTACGACCAATACTTTGACGCTTTATCAGGTGGTATAGGTGTTTTGGTTATGAGTGATGCGGAAAGCGAATACTATCGTACCAATATGGCAGCTTTGATGTATTCCTTGCGATTGAAGCTAACCGATGATATATTCTTGAATTTAGCGGCTCAAGGAAGCGTTACCAGCCGTAGTTTAGACTGGGATCAGTTGCATTTTGGAGACGAAATAGACCCGCGTTACGGGTTTATCTACTCAACAATGGCTGACCGACCTTCTACAATGTCCAAGACATATTTTGACGTGGCTGCAGGTTTTGTGCTTTATGGAGAGAATTGGTATGCAGGCTTTGCTGCTCACAACTTAACGCAACCTAATGACGGATATATTTCCTATAATAAAGTTCCGATACGTTTCACCGGTCATGCAGGAATGAACTTCAATGTTAGCCGTGATAAGAGACGGACAAATGCCTTTTTCGGTGCTCCTATTATATCACCTAACGTCATTTATGACTACCAAGCCGGTTTTCAGAAGTTAAACGTTGGTCTGTATTTGGATTGGAGTCCGTTTATTGTCGGAGCGTGGCTGCGTCATCCACTAACAGGATGGGAAGGAGCAGATGCTATTGACCCTGATGCATTGGTATTGTTGTTTGGAGCACAATGGGAGCAGTTTAAGATAGGCTATTCTTATGATATAACGGTGTCAGGTTTGGCTAATGCTTCTGGGGGAGCTCACGAAGTTTCTTTGTCATATCTCTTCCCTTGTCCTGAGAAACGTCATAAGGTAAAATCTATTAAGTGTCCTTCTTTCTAAAATAAAATATAAGTGAATAGCATCACAATAAATAGTAAAATAAAAACGTATATAATACAATAAATATATAAAGTATGAAAATCAGATTAATTAACAGAATTGTTTTCACCTTTGCTTCCGCAGCATTATTGATAAGCTGTGGTGGTAGTGGAAATGTATCTCCAACGACAGGTTGGAATTATGATGACCCTGCTTGGGGAGGTTTTGAGTCAGCAAAGGCTGCACCACAAGCAACCCCTATGGGAATGGTCTTTGTTGAAGGTGGTAACTTTGTTATGGGTAGTCAGCAAGATAAGGTTACTAATGATTGGAACAATGTGCCTCGCAAGGCTACCGTTACCTCGTTCTATATGGACGAATGCGAAGTAACCAACATTGCTTACAGAGAGTATTTGGATTGGTTGAGACGTGCTTATCCTGATTATCCTGAGGTTTATCGCCGTGCCTTACCTGACACTCTTTGCTGGAGAGACAAGTTGGCTTATAATGAAAGTATGGTGGATTATTACTTCCGTCACCCTGATTATGCCGATTTCCCTGTTGTAGGTGTGTCTTGGTTGCAGGCAAACGACTATTGCTCTTGGAGAACCGACCGCGCAAATGAACGTATATTGATAGATGCTGGCATATTAGACTTGAACGTTGAGGAGCAAAACAATGATAATGTCTTCACAACCGATGCTTATATGGCTGGTCTGTATGAGGGCTTGGTTGGAGAACCGATTCTTGACCTTGACCCTAACTCACAGGGAGAAAGAATAGCAAGAATGGAAGATGGTATTTTATTGCCTAAGTTCCGCTTGCCGACCGAAGCAGAATGGGAATTTGCTGCTTGGGGATTGATTGGTAACACGGTTGAGGAGCGTCAGATTGACAGAAGAGTTTATCCTTGGAATGGCTACGTAACTCGTAGTGATGACAAGAAGTACTACGGACAGATGTTAGCCAACTTCAAGCGTGGAAGAGGCGATGCTATGGGTGTTGCAGGTGCATTGAACGACCATTGGACTTACACCAACCCTGTAACCTTCTTCTTCCCTAACGACTACGGCTTATATAATATGGCTGGTAATGTTGCTGAATGGGTAATGGACGTTTATCGTGCTGAGACTTCTCAAGATTCTTATGACATCAATCCTTTCAGAGGCAATGTTTATATGACTAAGGTGCTTGATGCCGATGGTCTTATTTCGGAAAAGGACTCTTTGGGACGCATTGCTTATCGTGAGGTTACAGTTGCCGAAAACATAAATCGCAATAACTATAAGCAAGCTGACAACATCAACTATTTAGATGGTGATGTGGCTTCGCAGATCAATAATGCAGGCTGGAAAGGTACAGTTGCAGAAGAAGGAGATATTGATATGGCAAGTGGCGGTGGAGATATAGAGGAAGAAGGCGTTGCTAAGAAGGCTATAACAGACGGAATGTATGAATATGGCAAATCTTCCTTGATTAGTGATAAGGCAAGGGTCGTTAAGGGTGGTTCATGGAAAGACAGAGCCTTTTACCTTAGCCCAGGAGAGAGACGTTACTTAGATCAATCAAAGTCTGCTGCTTGGATAGGCTTCCGTTGTGCTATGGATGTCGTAGGCTCGCAAGATTAGTTTCTAAATATCAGTAATAAAATACATCACACAATTATTTTGTGTGATGTATTTTTGTTTTCAGTATATCCGATTTGCAAAAAACAATAACCAAACGCCATTTTAATTTTCTAAAGTGGCGTTTTATTTTTACCAAACGCTGTAATAAATTCGGTAGGTATATACCAAAAATTCGGTAGGTATATACCTATAGCTCGTTTGGTATATACCCACTGAACGTTTGGTATATACCTACCAGATTTTAAACGCCACTTCAGCAAAATTAAACAGCATTCCGCTAAGTTAAAGTGGCGTTTGGTTAAATTGAATTGAAGTTTTACAAGAGAGAGCAAAGCCTCTATGCTGCTGTTGTTAAGAAATAGAGAGAGGACTTTTGAGGATTGTGCAGGGTCGGATTGAGCAAACACAGGGGGTATTCATAAACATAAATTTTATCTGCACTTGAAAAGAATGTGTTATCGTTTCCAACGCTTTGCACAGTAAAAAATTTAGGTATAATAATAGAAGCACAAATATTTACAAACATTTATTGAAGTTAATAGAACAAAATCCATTTAAATTCTCAGAAATGATGAATTATGTATCAAAAAAAGATGTAATTTTGCAGCCATCAAACAAGATAAAAAGACTCTTTAAGTTGTCTTGAACCAAAATAATTGTATTTTTTTATGAAAATTATATTTGTTTCTTTAATAACATTGCTTTGGACTTTAACTATATTGGGGCAAAACGATTATAAAGCCTATTATGAAACACGGAATAAGGCAATGGAGTCGCATGCTAATAATAAGTTGCAGGAGGCAATAACCATATATGAAAAAACTTTTACATTGGCATATCCGTTTCCCGAAGATATGAAGTATTTATATGATTGTTATCTTAAAGCAGGTGATAAGGAATCGGCTCACAAAACATTGGAAAGAATGGTAATGTGTGGTTATAAACTTTATCCCGATACTCTACCCCTTGTTGGTTATAATATGTCAATGTTCAATGAACGAGATACAAATATACTTAATGATAAGCAATTTATTGAGGAATATGATTCCTTGCGAGCAATATATTTGAAGGGCATAAACAAAGAGGCGAATGATTACCTTGTTGCCAATTCAATTTGCGAATACTTTGCTATACTCTTACGTAGAGGGAGTAATGACGAGCAACAAAGCATAATAGAAGAAGAGTCTTTCTTGCTGAAAAAAGAACTGCTTGTAGATTTTCTGAAAAGTGATAAGAATGTTGGGAGGCAATATACAGACCATTGGCTTGATCCAAGGTTTTTGCTTAGTTTAACGCATTCTGTTCAGATATTGGCTAATACAGGAGAGGCACAAGCATTATTGGATTTATATTGGAATGAAGTTTTGAAAGGCAATATATATTTGGAACAATGGGCAGTCTTTTATGATAATATAATTTATCAGGAAGGGGATGGGAAGATTTCTTCTGTATTGGGCTTCCAAAGCACCTTAATGCAATGTAAAGACGAAGAAGGCAATGATATAAATGATTATGTTATTATATTGAAAGACTCTGAAAATGTAGATAAATTAAGAAATGAAAGATTATTGCCGCCTTTATGGGTGTATTGTAAATTGAAAAATAAATATTTGGAAGGTAATTATATATATTCACATAACAAGTAATGATATTAACTGACTAACAAGAAGCAACAACAGATTTAATTATCATAGGTGATGAATTTTATCTTAAAAAAAATGTAATTTTGCAGTAAATAATTAGGTGCTTTTACTCCTTCGGGTATTTTGAACCTTATTTTATTGTGATAATATATTGTAATATGATTTTTTTTATTACCTTTGCACCCTCAAAAACAATATGCTATGAACATAACAATTGTAGGGTCGGGCTATGTGGGGCTTGTTACAGGCACGTGTTTCGCTGAAGCAGGCGTTAATGTTGTCTGCGTTGATGTAGATAAAACAAAGATAGAAAATTTGCAAAAAGGCATCTCACCTATCTACGAGCCGGGCTTAGACGAACTTATTACCAAAAATATAAACAACGGAAGGCTAAAATTTTCTACCAATCTTGTAGAATGTATTGACAACAGTGAAGTGATATTCTCAGCTGTCGGTACGCCGCCTGACGAAGACGGCAGTGCTGATTTGCAATATGTACTTGATGTTGCAAGGACTATCGGTAAGAATATGAAGAAATATGCCTGCATTGTAACCAAAAGTACCGTTCCTGTCCATACAGCAAAGAAGGTTCGTGCGGTTATTGAAGATGAATTGGCGAAAAGAGGCGAGAAAATAGAGTTTGACGTTTGCAGTAACCCGGAATTTTTGAAGGAAGGCAACGCTGTTCGTGATTTTCTTTTCCCTGACAGGGTTGTTATTGGCGTTGATAGTGATAGAGCACAGGAGGTTATGAGCCGTCTTTACAGACCTTTCACCCTCAACAACCATAGCGTTATCTTTATGGACGTGCCTTCTGCCGAAATGACGAAATATGCTGCCAATGCTATGCTTGCCGTTCGTATTAGTTTTATGAATGAGATTGCAAACTTATGTGATGAGGTCGGAGCAGACGTTAATGCTGTTAGAAAAGGGATAGGAAGCGACAAACGTATAGGTAACAAGTTTCTTTATTCTGGTATAGGTTATGGAGGCTCTTGTTTCCCAAAAGATGTTAAGGCTTTGTATCATACAGGATTGAATTACGATTGCCCAATGAAGATTATACGTGCCGCAGAAGATGTTAATGATGAGCAAAAACTTGTTATCTATCATAAGTTAAAGGCAAAGCTCGGTGATTTGAAATCAAAGACAATATGCCTTTGGGGTCTGAGCTTCAAGCCTGAAACAGACGATATGCGGGAAGCCCCATCACTTTACGTAATATCGGCGTTGGCAAAGGAGCAAGGCTGTATTATCAAGGCTTATGACCCTATTGCTATGAGCGAAACAAAGAGACGTTTGCCTGATATTGATGTTAAATATTGCAACAATATGTATGAGGCGGCTCAAGGAGCTGACGCCATCTTGCTTTTGACCGAATGGAAAGAATTTCGTTTGCCTGACTGGGACAAAATAAAGTCTGAGGCAAAAGGAAACATCGTTTTGGACGGTAGAAACATCTACGAGGCGAAATATTTAAGAGAGTTAGGATTTGATTATTCAGGAATAGGAACACGATAAAGTTTTATGGAAAAAGAAATTATTTTAGTAACAGGGGCAAATGGACAATTAGGTCGCTGTATTGAGAAGTTGAGCAAGCAGTACGAGCAATATGACTTCATTTTTACTGACATAGAGGAACTGGATATTACTTCCAACAAGGATGTTACCAACTTCTTTAATGAAAACAGGATTGACATCATTATCAATGCCGCTGCATATACGGCAGTTGATAAGGCGGAAGAAGAATTTGATAAAGCAAATCTGGTAAATAATGTTGCCGTTGCCAATTTGGTTAGAGCGGCAACTAGAAATCGTATAAAACTCATTCAAGTCTCAACCGACTATGTTTTCAATGGCTGCAAGACAACTCCATATTTGGCTACCGACAATCCGTCTCCTCGTACCGTTTATGGTAGAACAAAGTTTAGGGGAGAGAAAGAGGCATTAAATTCTTCCAAAGGTGTGATTATCGTTCGTACATCTTGGCTTTATAGTGAGTATGGCAGTAATTTCGTTAAAACAATGTTGAAACTCGGCAAGACAAAACAAGAGATTGATGTCGTTTTTGACCAGATAGGCACACCAACTTATGCTATGGATTTGGCAGAGTTTCTACTTAGTTTAGCTAATAAAGTTGTCGGCAAGCGTATCGTTCATTATAGCAATGAAGGAGTTTGTTCGTGGTATGACTTTGCAAGAAAGGTAATGCAATATGCAAATCTCAACTGCAAGGTTAATCCTATCCGTTCATTCACTTATGAACATCAGACACCAAGACCTCATTATAGTATTTTAGATAAAACGGAGACAAAGACGATTTACAACATTGAAATACCATATTGGGAGGATAGTCTAAAGAAATGTATTGCTAATTTAACAAAAGGCTGATGCGGATAAAGTATTATTATGTTTTATTGTTTTTCTCGTTATTGTTAGGCAGCTGTGCAACCAAAAAGCAGTTGCCAAGTCAAGCCGTACCAATAGAAACCGAAACAAAAGAATATGATAATGATGTTTTAACAGCCTACTGCAATGATTGGCTTGGCTCTCCTTATAAGTTAGGGGGGGTAACTAAAAAGGGCGTAGATTGTTCCGGTTTTGTCTATAGCACTTATAAAGATTTGTATGATGTAACGCTACCAAGACGGTCGGCGGAAATGATTTCGGCTGTGGAAGCCATTAACACAAAAGACTCTTTGCAAAAAGGAGATATACTATTTTTTAATAACAAAGCAGGCAAGATTAACCACGTGGGCATCTATCTTGAAAACAATCGCTTCATTCATTCTTCCTCTTCTCGCGGGATTATTATTTCTACTTTGGAAGAGACTTATTGGAAGCAGCATTATCGTTGTGGCGGACGATTGCCGCAGGAGCATAAAATAAAATGAAAATATTAACGTTTATTGTCGGAATTAAAGGAATTGAAATATGAAGTTATCACAGTTTAAGTACAACTTGCCGCAAGAGTTAATTGCAACAATGCCAGCCAAAGAAAGAGATGAATCTCGGTTAATGGTGGTTAATCGCAAAACGAAGTTGATAGAGCATTTGATGTTCAAAGATGTAATTGACTTCTTTGATGAAGGCGACCTCTTTGTTATGAATGACACAAAGGTTTTTCCTGCTAAACTTTATGGAGTTAAGGAAAAGACAGCAGCTAAGATAGAGGTGTTTCTGTTGAGGGAAATAAATGCAGACTCACGTCTTTGGGACGTATTGGTTGATCCTGCCCGCAAGATAAGAATAGGAAACAAGATTTATTTTGGTGCTAACAACGAAATCATCGGTGAAGTGATTGACAACACCACGTCAAGAGGCAGGACGATGAGGTTTCTTTTTGATGGCACTAATGACCAATTTCATGCCTTGATTCATAAAATGGGTGTTACTCCTTTACCAAATGATGTCCTTGAACAAAGGAAACTAATGAATGAAGATGCCGAGCGTTACCAGACACTCTTCGCTCAGCACGAAGGAGCGGTGGCAGCACCAACAGCAGGGTTGCATTTTAGTAAGATATTGTTGAAAAAAATGGAAGTAAAAGGCATCAATACTGCAATGATTACCCTCCATAATGGCTTGGGAAACTTCCGCCCGATAGAGGTTGAAGACCTTACCAAGCATAAATCCGACTCTGAAGAGATGTTTATCACAGAGCAAACGGCTAACCTCATAAATAAGACTAAGGAAGCCAAACATAAAATCTGTGCTGTCGGTACTACGTCAATGAAGGCGGTAGAAACGGCGGTAACAATTAGTTCCAAAGTCAAGGCATTTGAAGGTTGGACTAACAAATTCATATTTCCTCCCTATGACTTTTCTGTTGCAGACGCTATGATTACAAATTTTCACCCTGCATTGTCCCCAATGCTGATGATGGTTTGTGCTTTTGGTGGACACGACTTAATAATGGACGCATACAAAGAAGCCATCAAGGAAAAGTACAGCTTTCTCACTTATGGAGACGCTATGCTCATCATATAAATGAAACGTTTTGTCATCATAGTCGCAGCTGGCAAGGGTAGGAGGATGAGTAGCGACATACCAAAACAATTTATGCTCTTAGGAGATAAGCCTATCCTTATGCACACCATTTCCAATGTTTATGGGTTTGACAGGGCGCAGAACATAATCCTAATTCTTGACAAAGAGTATTTCGCTTTTTGGGACGAGCTGTGTATTAAGCACAAGTTTGATATACCTTTAACTCTTATTGAGGGAGGTAAAGAGAGGTTCTATTCAGTGAAAAACGGCTTGGAAGCAGTGGAAGATGATGCCATTGTAGCAATACACGATGGCGTCAGACCTTTTGTCAGCCGAGAGGTATGGATAAATTGTATGGAGGTGGCTCTCACCAAAGGGAATGCTATAAGTGCCATAACTCCAAAAGACTCTATCAGAATAAAGAACGATAAAGAAACCTCAGCCGTCAATCGCAACAACATCTACTTGGTGCAGACCCCTCAATGCTTCCATTCAACAGACATAAAAAAAGCATACCAGCAGCTATACAGGGATAGCTTCACTGACGACATTCAAGTCTTGGAGACATTCAAAGCTACACACGCCAACATTGTAGATGGCAACAAGGAGAACATAAAGATAACCGACCCGTTTGATATGTTGCTCGCCAAGCAGTTATTACTTAAATAGCCCATTTATTAAGATGATAAAGAAGCCCTATAACATCAATCGTTATAGGGCTTCTTTGTTCTATCAAAGTTTGTGTGTTATTTACTTCTTCACAAACTTCTTAGTCGCCGTGCCACGTGGCGTGGATAATTTTACAACATAGTTGCCTGCAGGAATACCCTTAACATCTATCTTGGCTTCGTGAGCATTGATTGCTTGTTCTTTCACCTTTACACCAACTACATTATAAATCTCAACATTACTAACCTTAAACTGGCTGATAATTGTCAGGCATTCGCTTGTTGGATTGGGAGAAACAGAACAAGTATTATCCAAATTTATTTGTTGCAAACTACCGGGAGTCGTAGTGTCTTCTTTTGGAATAAGTATCACAGGCAAAAACTCTATAAACATACCTCTAAATGCTTCATAGACCGTATCGTCTGCAAAGCTCTTCCATTCTCCATTTTTCTTTAAGTATGGAGGCTCAAAGTATTGGCAACCAATTACCGTATCTAAACAGTCCTCATCTATAAAACTACAAGTATGATTGTAATGCACAGAGCCACCCGCCCAATCATCTGGATTATCAACCGCTAAATAGAAATCACTTACGGGGACAACTTGCCCAAAGTAGTAATTTTTTAAGACTGCATCTTTCACTGTTACTGGACCAATTAAAAGAGAATCTGGAACTGAATGGCTTATTGATGAAGACGCCAAACTTTCTGTTAAATCCGAGTTCATAAGATGGAAGAAGTATTTCTTGTCATCGTCTGGCCAGAAAAATTCACCAATAACACGAGAGGCAAGCCCACAGACTAAAACTGTTGAGTCAAAACTATAGTGCTGAGCATAGCCACCAGAATAATAGGAATTAGCGCCTATAACTGTTCCTGTTGGGTGCCACATTAGACCTGTTCCATAGAGACATTGCATCTTAAAAGAATACATCGTAAAATGCGAACAAATAGAAGTATCAAATATGGTAGGACAGCCTATCATTTCTTGCGGAAAGTAAATCAAGGTATCATACTCTTGTTGCTGTGCATTGCTTGTGTAAGTCAAAAGACTTAGAACACATATTAAACTAATTTTTTTCATCTCTGTTATATTTTTATTATTTTATAAATTCATTTACTTAATTGCTGCATTTCTGATAAATCTGATCATCATCAAGACTACGAATATTGATTGTTTGTGTTGTTATTGACATGTTGTTATAAACCATTGGCATATCAGGTAAAGGATACCAATACATATCATATTCAGAGAAATAAATACCATATCTTATGTTACAATTATTTATTTCATTACAAGCTGTAGAATTAAAGTCTAAAGATTTGTCAAATATAGACAATTTTCCACACCAAGTCCTTGTAGATATATTAAATATAGATTCTTTCGTAACGCCAATCATGGAAAAATGATTATCACCACTTTTTATAATATGATTCCAACTTGCCGGATATCCATATACACTATTAGATACTTTTAGTATAGGAATTGATTCCTGAAGATAATTTTGAGTAGCAATGTAATGATTCCAAGGACCAGTACTATAGCACGGTATCTTAAATACAGCCTCCTCAACTTGATTATTACTCCAATTTTTTTCTTTCAGAATACACAAATTTCCAAATAAGCCATAATTAATATTGTCTTCAACAAATGCCATATTTCTTACTTTAAGTTCGTTGTCTGAACTATCTATTTTATAATAAAGAGAAATAAGGTAATCTGATGGAATATAAGGATTAGAGTATTGTAGCACATAGTTGCTTAAATCGGCTCTTCTTAATATGTTGTAATAATAGTTATTCCGAGTTACATTCCAGCCATAAGTAGAACCTATCCCATTGCTATTTAGACAGCATGTATAATTATATGCTATTTCATTTCCAAAATCATGTTCTAACTTAAAGTCATACCCTCCTAAACCATTATCGTAATCCATAGTCGTATGGCGAAACGCCATTCCAAAGTATTTTTGCGTGAAGTTATTTCTGTCAAACCTTCTCAATATATATCCGTAATGGGCTATATTATTACCAGACCTGTCATATATGATTTCATCAGGTTCGTCTATAGCGAAGACTAAACCAACATAATCATCCGTAACAGCAATATCCTGCAATAATTCAACTCTATCTGTGAAATCAGAATTAGGATATGGACATGAAAACATTGTTAAAGTGCTATTTGGTATAGTATATTTTACAAAATAATCATACAGAGAAGTTGTGCCGATAGTCTGCTTGCCTATACCTACAACTATCCTTTGTCCCTGATTGTCTATGTATGTTTTTACTTTATTCATAGTTTGCACAAGAGGGATTTCAACATGTGTTGCCTGTGACCCTGCACATTCTACATAGCCAATAAAACCTACGGTCTCGGTTCTTGAATTGCTCAAATTTTGTATTGTTTTTATACCACAGAAGAATATGGTATCTTTATCCAGCACAAAGTCTTTAATTTCATAACGTTTGTATGTCCTTTCATCAATCTCAAATTCCAATTCAACCCCTTTGAGTATTAGATTGTTGGGCTCTATAAAAAAGAAACAATCTATTGCTCTCTGTGTTATAAACACTGATACCCCATTACCTTTTTGAATCTTCTGAGTTCCTCCAATACGAGTACTATTTCCTGCAGTAATAGCACTGCTTGCCGCATTAGTGAAAACTTGAGATTGCAGATAAGTACTGCTTGTTCCCATAACAATTAACAACATTATAGTTTTTAACGTTGCAAATGTACTACTTTTTTTTAATTCCGACTTCCTTCTTGCTCTTTTTCTCTTTTTAGAGTGGCAAAAACATAATAATAAACGTTTCATTTTTAAATGAGTATTAAGTTAAACATAAAAATTTAATTACTTTTTAGTTTCGTGCAAGCGTGGGAAATAATAACATCTTTACCTATTCTTAGTTGAGGTTCTAGTAATACCCTGATAACTGAATAAATAATAACCCCACGAAAATAATACATGGTACTATTTATAAGTTATCAAGGGCTTGAAATGTACTAGATTTCAACTAATATATAAATAAATTCGTTACGTTGCACTCAAATAAGTACAATTCTCACAAATTCACGTTGCAAAAGTACATATTATTTTCTTATTTGCAACCTTTTTACTAAAAAAAGTTACTTTTGTCGTAAAATGGATAAGCATTCCTTTTTAGCCAAACGCCACCTCGTTTTCTTGAAACGCCACTTCGTAACGCTAAAGTGGCGTTTCAGCGTCACGAAACGCCGCTTTAGGAAAATGAAGTGATATTTGGTTTGAGGGGGAAAGCATAAAAAAAGAGCAAACCGTAATGATTTGCTCTTGTAAGTTGTGTGGGAACAATAGGATTCGAACCTATGACCCTCTGCTTGTAAGGCAGATGCTCTGAACCAGCTGAGCTATGCTCCCGTGTTTTGAGGTTGCAAAAGTACTACTTTTTTTACAAACACCAAACTTTTTTCCACATTTTTTTTGCTGTTATTTTCTTCTCAGATGCTAAGCTATTCAAAACTAATAATTAAGAACGGAATTGCTTTTTACTTACCTTGTTGCAATTTTTTGTAAAATGGCTTGAAGTTCTCCCAACTTTCAAGGAATTTGTCGTAGTTTAGGTTCTTTTTATCTGTCCAGCCAATCTCTGCTAACGCCAACGTACGAGGGTAATCCATATACATCAATAAGCTAAAATCTGCTATATATTCACTCCAAGTATTAGCCTGCAACCCTATTATATGCTTCTGCTCGTCTGTTGAAAGAGCGTCTGGCAACGGATTGTAGTTATAAACTTTCTCCAAAGGTGTCAAGCCTCCAAAAGCTAAAGGTTCGGTCTTCGGGTCTGCTTGATACCAATTAAAGTATAGGTAATTCTCAGGTGTCATTATTGCATCGTTGCCCGCCTTTGCAGCTGCAATGCCTCCCTCATTTCCTCTCCACGACATAATTGTTGCTGTCTGAGTAACGCCTCCTTCAAGTATCTCGTCCCAACCAATAATACTCTTACCCTTACTATTTAAGAACTTTTCTATCGTGCGTATGAAATATGATTGAAGTTCGTGCTCATCTTTCAGACCATTATCCTGCTTGGTTTTTTGACAGACAGGGCATTCTTTCCAACGCACCTTAGGGCATTCATCTCCGCCAATATGAATGTATTTCCCGTCAAAAAGTTCGCTAACCTCGCTAAGAATATCTTCAATAAAAGCAAAAGTAGAGTCATTACAACAAAGAACATCGTCAAAAACTCCCCAAGTACAAGCTGCCTTCACACCACTCTTGCGACAAGAATATTGTGGGTAGGCAGATAATACAGCAGAAGAATGACCCGGCATTTCAATCTCAGGAATAATTGTTATATATCGTTCAGCAGCATACTTAACCAACTCTTTCACCTCTTCCTGTGTGTAATATGCACAATACTTCTTGCCATCAAACTTCATCTCGCTTTCATTGGCATAATCCCTATAATGCCCAATCATTGTTTGTTCTCGGCAGGCGGCAATTTGGTTCAGTAAAGGGTACTTCTTTATCTCTATTCTCCAGCCCTGGTCATCTGTTAAGTGCCAATGAAAGTAGTTAATTTTATTATAAGCCAACAAGTCTATATAAGTCTTCACCTCATCTACGATAAAGAAATGGCGGCAGACGTCAAGATGCTTTCCTCTATAAGCAAAGCGAGGATAATCCACTATTTTACAAGCGTCTCTTATCATGCTAAGGGCAATCAACGAGGAAGGCTCGTAGATAGTATCCCTTGAAAAAGAAATATGTTGCCCATACGGAGTTATGTTAAAATATTGCAACAGGCTTTGAACAGCATAGAAAAAGCCTGCGTTTTCATTTGCTTCAATCAAAATCTTGTCTCGTTTCGTATCAAGCACATATCCTTCCTTTCCGAGTTTCTTATCACTTGATAGAATAAAAATAATGGAATTAGCCACATTGTATTTGGGATTATCCTGCTTTGCCAAAATTGGTTTCATCCCCTTAAACAGAGTATCCAAAACATCGTGCAAATACTCTGCAACCTTATATTCTGGACTATTAACATTGACAATAATCTTCGTATTCTTATCAAGCTTAAAGCCGTAGTTATAGGTCTTAAATTCAAGTGGCGCGGGTATAATTCCACTACTTTTTTGATGTTTCTGACACCACCCTACATTAACACAGATTGCCATTATAGCAATCGCAAAGCACAATTTTTTCATATCAATTCTTTATTTTATGATTTTGCAAAGATACATATTTCTTTCAACAAACGACAGAATAATGACAGGGCTGCGTCTTAATACTTGATTCGGCGAACCATAACGCCTATGCAGACAACGCCGATAAGCACTACAAGCATAAATACATTGAGTACATCAGTAGCCAGCAATTTTACAGGAAAAGCGTCAATCAGAAAGCCATTACCGCCAAGTTTTATCAGCCCAAAAGTGCTTTGAACGAGGCATATTATGACGCCTATGACAATGCCAATAATAGCTCCAAAGATACTTAACACTAATCCATTATAAAAATAAATCTGTCGTATTTTTGACAACATCATTCCCATAGAACGCAGGATTTTGATGTCTTTTCTCTTGTCCATAATCAACAAAGACAGCGAGCCTACGATGTTAAATGTAGCTATGAATACAATAAACGCCAATATCATATAGACTCCGAGCTTCTCTGCTTTAACAACCTGATAGTATAGGGGCTCTTGCTCTAAAATGTTTTTAACTACGTAATCTTCCCCCACTATTTCGCTGACCTTAGATTGAAGTTTCGGAAGGTTGGATACTTGTTTTGGGGAAATGAAAAGAGCAGTAAAGGTATTGGAATCATAATCTAACAACTGCTGAGCAACAACTAAGGGAAGTAAAACATAACTTTCATCAATCCGACTATGAGTTGAGAAAGTTCCACCAAAAGGCAGCATCTCTTGATTGAAGTTGTCCTCAGGTAATAGTGCAGTTGCAGAGTTCTCTCTCTTAGGAACGGTAAGTTTAAGCCTTATCCCCCTTTGAGCAAAGTTAGTATGCAAACCCATAAAATAAGCAATCTGCTCTCCAAGCAAACATTTATCGTTCAGGGTATCTGACGTGCGGATTTTAACAACCGATTGATTATCCCCCAGACTTAGCAGGGCACTTTCCTCTATTACAGGAGTTATGGTACTTATCTGTTTTAAGGCTGCAAGTTGTTTGTAATGAACCTGCGGAAGACTTATTGTCTTACCCTTTTTAGCCTCAACAATTAGCGGAGGATTGGAACGATTGAGCATATCAGTCGCAACGTTTGAAAAACCATTGAAGACAGACAAGACAACCATCAAAGCCATTGTGGCAATAGCAATACCAATCAACGAAATCAGCGAAATGATGTGGATTATCCCCAGCTTCTTTTTACTGAAAACGTAACGCCAAGCTATAAAAAAGGGCAACTTCATTGCTATTGTTTAAGTAGTTTATCTATGTTTTCGGCATAGTCCAATGAGTCGTCAATAAAGAAACTCAAGTCAGGCACTATTCGCAGCTGGTTTTTGATTCTTTGAGCGAGAACTGTGCGTAATGATTTCTTGTTTTGCTCAATCAGTGCAAGGACATCTTCTTTTGTAGCCTTACCAATAGAGAATATGCTGACATAAATACGTGCCACAGAGAGGTCTGCCGACACCGACACCTTTGTTACCGAGATTAGCGAACCCAAAAAGAGCTTCTTAGCCTCCAACCGCAAAATATCACCCATATCTTTCTGAATAAGGCGGGCTACCTTGTTTAATCTGTTACTTTCCATTTTGCAAAGGTACAAAAAATCCTTAATATCATTTTACTAACCCTTGCTTTTGCTCTTTACAGCTGCTTGTCTAACTTATACTTAAACTTTTTAAGATTAAACGACAAAGAAAGACCTAAATAATTCCCAGATTGTTTAATGTACCCACCTGCATTGTTGGCAGGGTCAATATCATCTACAAAGTCATATTCGCCATTATGTATTCCGTCCATATTAGCAAGAGAATATGAAACATGTGCTTTCAACAAAATATATTTCAAATCAAACATTCCTCCAATACTCATAACAAAAGACCCACCTAAAACATTCATCTTATTTCTTTCCATTCCTATGCTAAGTTCTGTTCCTCCAAAACCAAAACCTTCTATTGGTTCAAGCAAATAAAAATGAAAACCTGCCCTGAAATCTAAATAAATATTTTTATACACCCTTTGCTTATAGGATAAAAGTATGGGAGCATTAAAGCAAAATCCACCCATAATTGTATCACTAATAGTAAAATAATCCATACTTGCAATATCCGCACTAAAAGCAATCATAGGGTCAAATTTTACCAAAAAGCCCACAATACAAGACCATTTATTAGCAGGATAAAAATCATATTCTATCCCCACTTTATAACCTTTGGTTGGAAAGGTTCTAAAATGGTCAAGCGTTCCACATACAGGAGTAAGCTCTGCTTTTGGGTAAAAGCCTATTTCTCCTGTAATTCCCCAAGATTTGAATTTGTTTAGTTCAGGGTAGGTATTATAACTTTGGGAGTACGAAACTCCCAAAGCCATAAACCAGCAACTAATTAAAATTATTGCTTTTTTCATAAGTTACCAAATTGCAACGAAGTCATAATAAATTCCAAGTATTTTGTAGTAAATATTTATAGATTGCCCATTAGCAACATATCCTTTCATCCACCATTGAGAGCAAGAAACATCTACGCTATAAGCCGTCCCTGAATCTGTATCAGACATTACAAAATAGTTAGATGCACAATCACTATGCCCGCAATGAGTAGTATTAGTAATCTCTTGGTTAAATGCATTAGCTTTACCCCAGTTTGTAGAAGGGTTATTGGCATAGTTTATTAACTGAGCATATAAATTAGCCTCCGCAAATGAATTAGAAAAAAGCCCATAGTACTGATAATTTATACCAAATGTTATTTTGAATTTCCAAGATAATTGGTTTGGAACAATCACCTTTTCCATATAAGCAGTATGTGTAGTTTTAACAGACAATCTACAATTATTATTAGATTTATTCATATTGTTAATGACGTTGTCTTGACCCAATACGGTTGTATCACCATCATTAAACTTATTCAGTGTAGTAATATCACCATCAGTTATTAGAAAATAACCATCATTCGTCATCTTCATAATGGTATCGCCATATTTAACTTCACCGCCTCCATTTAATAAAGTTCTCTCTGCTCTGCCAACAGGGAATTTAGATGCAGGAGCTTTTGTCATATCAAGGTCTTTTCCTCGAGATGCTACTAACCATGCTTCTTCATAAGCATTAAAGTCCTTTCTCATACTATTATGAAAACCAAGAGAATTCTCAAAGTCTGCTAATGGTTGTTCGGGCTCAAAGTCCAAACTATCCACCCACAACACCGTAGAGTCCGTTAAGGTATGAGTGAGAGCATAGTTGTCAAAAAACGTCTTGTTATGTTGCTTTATCTTCGCTCTTAACGTCTCTCTTGTCTCCCAATACGCTTGAAAATTCTCAAACTCCAACATCTTAACACTCTCTCCATTATGATTAGTATAAGAGAATGTTGAAACGGGAACACCAGCATAAGTTATCTTACTATGCTTGCCATTAGTTGTACCATCTTCGTCATTACTGCAAGAGTAAATAGTGGTTGCAACTCCAAGTCCTATGATTGCCACTGCGGCAATACTGAAAACTAATTTTTTCATCTTTGATTAAGTATTGTGAGTATAACGCCCGATTTATTATTTTATTGCATCATACTCGGGTTATCAAAATAAAATCTATGTTATCGTCATATAACATCTTGCCAACTGCACATTCAGCTTACTATAAGTTTATAAAACTTAATAGATTAGCTGTTTTATCTTTCGCAATTATGAAAACCGATGTTGAAATAAAAAGATTAACACCCGCATATTGCACAAAGATTTTGCCGAAACAGCAAAGCCTTCTGCAGATATAACCACTACTTTTATAGTTCTTGCAAAGCAACAAATGCAAACCTCATCCCTCAATTTTGAGAAAAAGGTTATCAGCCACATTGTCAGCCTTGTTATTGCCATACGTTCAACTTTTATTATCTTGCAAATAAAGCGTGGTACTAATCATTTGTTTGTATCTCGCTCCGTTGAGGTATCTGACAAAACCCATAAAACACGAAATAAGGATAAGACCACACCGAAGCGTGTAATCTTCTCTTATTCCTTTGTTTTATTGTCTATTGCTATATTTTCAACAAACAAAGAATAATCTTTACGCTCTAATTATGTTTCTGTGCAACACATACACATAATTTTTGCTTTAATTATTGAGTGCAAAAATACAAATACTTTTTCAAATATTAACAAAAGCCGCAGAAAAATTTACATTAAATTCACCCAAACGCCACTTTAACTTAGCCAAACGCCGTTTTATTTTCACCAAACGCCACTTTAAATTCGGTAGGTATATACCAAAAATTCGGTAGGTATATACCAAACGCTCATTTGCTATATACCAAATTTTCGTTTGGTATATACCTACCGAATTTTTGGTATATACCTACCAGATT
>JAISLH010000040.1 GCA_031260565.1 Bacteroidales bacterium | reverse complement strand
AAGACTGACATCAAAGCAAACCAAACGACATTGGCAATAGATGTTGAGCATTATGCAGCAGGCATTTACTACGTTAGAATACTGAACAATGACATCAACAGAACACAAAAGTTGATTGTCAATAAATAAATAAACCGCTAAGGTTTGAAGTTGAAAAGGGCAGGTGCAAACCTGTCCTTTTCTTTTTTTGCTTGCCTTTACCCCAACTCTGCCTCATTTTCCTAAAGCGGCGTTTTAGCGTCACGAAACGCCACTTCGTGACGCTGAAACGCCGCTTTAGGAAATTAAGGTGGCGTCTCATTTTGACATCTTAGTCAAGAGTGAAATTTTTACGGCTATCTCTCAAATGCTTTTGTCTCATTTTACTGATTTTTTCACATTACAATTTTTTTTCTTACCTTTGCAACCTCATTATTAAATAAAATTAAAACTATAAGCTTTATGGATAAACTTTTATTATTAGGAGACGAGGCTATTGCTCAAGGAGCTATTGACGCCGGATTGTCGGGTGTTTTTGCTTATCCCGGAACTCCTTCAACAGAAATAACAGAATACATTCAGGATTCAAAAGAGGCTCACCAAAAATCAATAAGAAGCAACTGGGCTTGCAACGAAAAGACGGCTATGGAAGCTGCTTTGGGTATGAGCTATGCAGGCAAAAGGGCTATGTTTTGCTGCAAACACGTCGGCATCAATATGGCTGCAGACCCTTTCCTAAACTCTTCTATCACGGGAGCGAACGGAGGTCTTATTTATGTGGCGGCTGACGACCCTTCTATGCACTCTTCGCAAGATGAACAGGACTCTCGCTTCTATGGAGACTTCGCTTTTCTGCCTATTTTAGAGCCAAGCAGTCAGCAAGAGGCTTATGATATGGTTCATTACGGCTTTGATATGAGTGAGAAGTTTGGTTTGCCGGTGTTGATGAGAATAACCACTCGCATGGCTCACTCTCGTGCTGCAGTTGTTCGCAAAAGCAGTAGCAGAGAGCAAAACAAGATGAAAATACCTGAGGATAGAAATCAATTTATATTGCTGCCAGTTAATGCAAGACGCCAATATAAGGAATTGTTGGCAAAGCAAGATGGTTTAAGAAAGGCAAGTGAAGACAGCGTCTTTAACCAGTACATTGATGCTGACAATAAAAAAATGGGTATTATTGCTTGCGGAATTGCGTATAACTATTTAATGGAAAACTTTTCTGGCAGCAAATGTCCTTATCCTGTGCTAAAACTTTCTCAATATCCTGTTCCCGAATCTTTGGTGGAAAAGATGTATAATGAATGTGAGAGTATATTGGTTTTGGAAGAGGGACAGCCTTTAATAGAAAGGTTATTGAGAGGCTTGTTGAACAAAGGCAAGAAGATTATGGGACGTTTGGACGACAGATTGGAACGTACCGGAGAATTAAGCCCAAATATGGTTGGCAAGGCTTTGCAGTTGAATATTGCAGAGGGATTAGATGTTCCGTCTTTTGTTGCTCCTCGTCCGCCGAAACTCTGTGATGGCTGTCCGCATATTGACTCTTTCCTTGCGTTGAACGAAGCTATTGAACCTTACGGAAAGGGCAAGGTGCTCTCCGATATAGGTTGCTATACTTTGGCGGCACTTCCTCCTTACAATGCAATCTATTCAACGGTTGATATGGGAGCTTCTATAACTATGGCAAAGGGTGCAGCGGAGGCAGGCTTAAATCCTGCTGTTGGAGTGATAGGCGACTCAACTTTTACTCATAGCGGTATGACGGGATTGTTGGATTGTTGCGTAGATAACGTCCCTATAACCATTATGATATTGGATAACGACATAACAGGTATGACAGGTTCGCAGAAATCTTCGGCAACTGGCAGGATAGAATCTATCTGCAAGGGAATAGGTGTTGATGAGGCTCATATCAGAGTTATAACTCCGTTGAAGAAAAACCACCAAGAGAATGTTGATATTATAAAACAGGAGTTAGCTTATCAAGGTGTGTCAGTTATCATACCAAGAAGAGAATGTCTTGTATGGGCAGCTAAGAAACGTAAAATGGCAAAGAATAATCAAAACTAAAAATAAGGAGATAAAGAAATGAAGATAGATATAATATTGTGTGGCGTTGGTGGTATGGGAGCTTTAAGCAGTGCCGCTATAATATCGCAGGCAGCCCTTGATATGGGAATGTATATGAAGCAATCCGAAACTCACGGTATGAGTCAAAGAGGCGGAGACGTGCAATCACATCTGCGGTTGAGTGACCAGCCTATTGCTTCAGACCTGATACCTCAAGGGCAATGTGATATAATTCTTTCCGTTGAACCTATGGAAGCCTTGCGTTACTTGCCGTTTCTTAATAAGGAAAGTGGTTGGATTATCTCCAATGAGAACCCTTTTGTCAATATTCCGAATTATCCTGATATGGATTTGATACTTGCCGAATTTAAGAAGATTAAGAACCATATTCTCTTTGATGCCGACAAGATTGCAAAAGAGAACAACAACGCCAAAGGAACTAATATGGTCGTTCTCGGAGCAGCCTCCAAGTATTTAGGTATTGACTTGGACAAATTAGAGAATGCGGTAAAAGAAAGCTTCGGTAAAAAGGGCGAAGATATTGTTAATGCTAACATAAACGCTTTAAGAGCAGGAAGAGCAGTAGCAGATAGTATATAAAATTCATAATTAAATAAAAAGGAATTAAGGCAATTTATTATTAAGTTGCCTTAATTTTTTTTCTAATTTATCTCTATCAGTTTGTTGGCAATAGCATAGAGTATAAGACCGGCAGGCGAATGAATATTGAGCTTGTTACTTATGTTTTTGCGGTGAGTCATAACGGTATTGGTAGAGATATGAAGTTTGTCTGCAATCTCCTTATTTGTCAAACCTTCGGCAATAGCAATTACTATATCTTTCTCTCTTTCACTAAGAGTAAAAGAGCTGGCATTGTCTTTGGTAACGATAAGTTTCGATATTATCTCTTTTATTTGCTCGGCGTTAAGGGTAGTGTTTATTATTTGGTCATATTGTTTCAAGAGGTGAATGTTAAGCATTGTCGTTTGGAGAGCAACATATTTTATGCTCGCAAACCTGTTGTTGTGTTTCAAAGCACTTAGCGTATTGCTGTCAAGATATATCGGATTGATGATAAGAATATCGGGTCTATGCTTTATCAATAACACTTCAAGGTTATCAATCTCCGTCAGCTCAAAAACCTCCATTGACAACGAAGTAAGACGTTTGAGCACCGTCAAAAGTCCTGTCCGTATGATGACCGAAGGCTCTGCGATTGCTATGCGTACCTTGTAATTCATAGCTTTTTGGTTTGTGATTTGCTTTCAATCTCTATTATTGTAGGAACAAGCAATCTATTTTCTATTTCATTATGAAGCCGCAAGTCATCGGCACAAATAAAGATGTTAAGTAAGACATCATTCAACTCATAGCTCGTTTGCAGGTTGTAATACTGGATTATGATGTTTTTTAACTCCATTAGCTTTATTTCTATGTGGTCATGCTGCCGAGAGAATATTGATATATTGTATTTATTGCTCGGAGTATTGTTTATTAACTCTCTTATATAAGGGAAAACCTTGCGTTCCTCATAGTCAAAATGCTTATTGACTTCCATCAAATACTGGTCAAAATAATTGAGGATAGACTTGTTGATAGCCGATGTTTGTTCCTTTAACGCAATTTTAAGTTTGTCATAAATCATCGGCAGTCTAAATTCTATGAAATACTTATGCGAATTTTCCAAAAAACGCAAAATGGAAGGAAAATGCAGATTGGTATTCACTATCTTTTTTTCTGAATTATCGGCAGCAATATTTACTATCTGCAAAAACGTATCTGTATCCACGTCATTCAACTCACAGAATTGTCTTATAGTCTTTTGCCCTATTCCAAGCGGCATTGCAAAGCGGCTTAGAATGTTAAGCATCATATAATTTTCCGTTATCAAATCGCTCATTAGGTCAAGCGAATTATACTTTGTCATTTTGTTCATAGATCTAATTGTTTTAATTTGAATTTGCAAAGATACAACTTTTTACAAAAAGCGGGGACAAGTCCTCATTGTTGAGTTTTCTAACTGTCCCCTGCTTTAAGTGGAAAGCAATGGCGATTACTTCCTAAAAAAATTTAATATAAACCCTATCAAAATTGATGTTGCAAAAGTACTGCCATTTTCCAAGCCCTGCAATACCTATTTGTAGTGATTTATCAGCTGTTTTGCTTTACCCAATGGTTATATCGCCACTTTGCAGTTTCTCATAATCAGGCTGTTATCTGTAAAAAATGACCTGAAATTGTTAATTAGAATAAATTTTGTACCTTTGCAGCCTCAAACAACCTGATGCCCAGGTGGTGGAATTGGTAGACACGCCACTTTGAGGGGGTGGTGTCCGACGGATGTGCAAGTTCAAGTCTTGTCCTGGGTACTTTGACAGCCTGTTATTTTAATTTAGTAGCAGGCTTTTTCTTTTTCAACGAGTCAATATAGCGTTGCTCGTAGATGTCTCTTTCAAAGACTGTTCCCTCTATTGACTTCTTGAGCTTACTGTCGGCACGCAGACATATCTTACCTGCTTTTACCTTATGCGGCGTGCATTTTGCAGCATCGGTGAAGCCTTCACTGGTTACTGAAAGGCTGAAAGTGCCTAACCCATTAAGTTTTACGCTATATCCATTCTTAATTCGGCGTTCTATTACAGCGGTTAAGGCTGCTATTGCACCCAAAACATCACTTTTAGTGAATGTTGTAGCGTCTTCAATTTCCTTTGCAACTTGGTCGGTGTTGATTGTGCCGCTCGCTTTTGGAGAAGCATAAAATTTATACTGCAATTCTCCACTCAGAGAGGTCTTTTTCTTCTTTACTTTGTACTGATACGACATAATGATTGTTTGTTTTACTTTAATTAAACCCTGTTTTAGTTTGCAAAGATAATGTTTTATTTTCACATAACGCCATTTAAAATTCGGTAGGTATATACCAAAAATTCGGTAGGTATATAGCAAACGAAAATTTGGTATATACCAAACGAGCAATAGGTATATACCTACCGAATTTTTGGTATATACCTACCGAA
>JAISLH010000039.1 GCA_031260565.1 Bacteroidales bacterium | reverse complement strand
AAGACTGACATCAAAGCAAACCAAACGACATTGGCAATAGATGTTGAGCATTATGCAGCAGGCATTTACTACGTTAGAATACTGAACAATGACATCAACAGAACACAAAAGTTGATTGTTACTAAATAAATAAACCGCTAAGGTTTGAAGTTGAAAAGGGCAGGTGCAAACCTGTCCTTTTCTTTTTTGCTTGAATTTAACCAAACATAGCTTGATTTTCCTAAAGCGGCGTTTTAGCGTCACGAAACGCCACTTCGTGACGCTGAAACGCCGCTTTAGAAAATTAAGGTGGTGTTTCATTTTTTTGCAATGGTATTTTGTGTAAATGTTGTGAAATAAGAGTGTGATTATTTTTCGATTTTGTGATGATAATTTTGCAGAAAAAACACATCAAAAAAAAATATTGCAACGGCACAATAAGGTACTGGAATAATTATTGTAACTTTGCAGGCACTAAATCAGGGAAATGGAACACTTAAAGTATATTAAACCAATAAAATAATGAAGTTTGCAAAAATTTTTACGACATTGGCGTTCATTGCAATGCTGTTTTGTGGTTGTCAAAGCAAAAAAGAACCACCTGAAAATGGTATATACTATTGGCGAACAACATTTTCACTAAATGATTACGAGCATTCATTTCTGCAAAAACACAATATAAAACGGCTTTATTTACGGCTGTTTGACGTAGGTTTGGATATGCAAAACCCAAATGTTGCTTCGCCGATTGCTACTCTTCGTTTTAAGGATTCCATACCGCAAAATATGGAAATTATACCTGTTGTTTTTATTGATAATGAGGTGTTTAAGAAAATTGATATGACGCCTTACGTCAGTAGAATTTGCGACCGTATTATTAAAATTTGCAAACAGAATGGCGTAACCAACATTCGCTACATTCAAATGGATTGCGATTGGATTAAAACCACACGAGACCAATATTTTACATTCCTCCAAAGAGCCAAAGGATTGCTTCACGACAAGGGATTGAAACTTTACGCCACCATTCGTTTGCACCAGCTAAGCGAAACGCCACCAGATGTTGATAAAGGCTTGTTAATGTGTTATAATACAGGAGCTTTGCTAAATGAAAAAACGAACAACTCCATTCTTGCTGCGTCCGATGTCAATCTTTATGCTAAACATTTGAGTAAATACAAGTTGGAGCTTGACGTTGCTTATCCTGCGTTCTCGTGGAGCGTGGTTTTCAGGGAAGGAAAGTTTGTTTGCCTTTTGCGAGGCTTTGATACGCAAAATCAAAACATTAAGTTAGAGAAATCAAATATTTATTCCGTAATGCAGAGCTTCGTAACACAGGGACAGGAGTTGAAAGCGGGCGACAAAATAAGGGTAGAAATACCTGAATACCAACAAATAGAAAAATCAAAAAAAATAATAGAGAAACGTATCAAAGGCTGCTCAATCGCAATCTTCGCATTGGATTCGGCAAACCTTGTAAAATTTAACGAAAATGAAATTAAGGAAATTTTTAACAATTAGTTGTCTGTGCTTTACGGCTTTGCAGACTTTTGGATGCGGACCTTATTCCTATGAGCCGAGTGATTACTATCTCTTCAGGCTGACTCCAGACACTGATATATATAATTTGAACAAGGACACGTGGGACTACTACGCCAAACGTAACCAAGACATTGTTAATCTTAATATTACCGAATGGCAAAAGTTGGTTGGCAGCAATGCAAAAAGCAATGATGTTTATGAAGTGGTGTATAAATATTTGGAAACTGATATTGCCAGAATTGAAAGCCTGTTTGGCAAAGCTAAAAGTAAGGATACGCTTCTTAGAAATTCGTTTGTGCAGCATATTGTGAGAGTAAAAGACAAGCAAGCCTTAGAGTATTTGCTGTTTGCGAAGATGTGTGAGCGTTATCGGGGCATTTCCATTGATGATTGGGATTATCCATCTGCCGAAGATTTGAAGGAGCAGGAAGAAATGTTGAACCTAATAATGCAAAAAGCCTCAACAATAAAGCAAAACAGGTTTTCCGACCGCTATGCCTTTCAAGCATTGAGGGCAGCCTTCACTTTTCAAAATTGGGACTTGTGCTTAAAACTTTGGAATGAGAATTTTGAGCCAATGAAACCCTGCTCAATACGCACATTAGCTGAAGACTACATCGGCGGACTTTATTACAGAAAAGGGGATTACGTTAAGGCTTTGTCATATTTTGCACGTACTGACCTAAACCCTCAAAACTATAAATGTTGCCTTTCTAAGATTAACGAGAAATTTACTATGGAAGAGGCTTTTGCAATAATTTACAAACACGATTGCAACGCTCTTGCTCTGCAATACCTGCTGCAGACGTATGGTACGGCGTTGGAGACAAACAGGTCTTGGGAATCATATAACGAGCCTTGCTATCTGTGTTCGGTAAAGAAGAGTTTTCATGCCTTAGAGCCTGCAAAGCAAAAGCAGTATATGGATTTGCATTCGTTTTGTCTCAAAGCTGCGAAGGATAATCAGGTTGCAAATCGTGCAATGTGGCAATACTCCGCTGCTTTTATCTCTCTGATGTGCGGGGACATAGAAGCGGCAAAACAGGAAACAAAAGCAGGGCAGCAAATGAAACCAAATGAGAATTTAAGCGACAAACTGCATATTCTTTACGTCATTACTGAGGCAGCAGGCAGCAGTTTTGAGCAGCAAAATGAGCAAGCATTGTTGCAGAATTTGCGTTGGTTTGAGCAAAAAATCAAAGTGAATTTGCCAAAGGAAATGACGAAAAAAGGACATATAGAAGGGTCGTTTGGAAACTGGAGCACGTATTATTACAACGATATGTTACGAAAATTGCTTTTAGGAATAGTGATACCAAAATACATTGCGGAAGGCAAAAATCTGAAAACATTGCTATTAACCGGCTATACAACCGAGCTTATTGCCAATCTGTCGGGCTATAGAAAGCATTCTCAAGAGTGGAACGAAGATTTCTCAACCGATATTTTTGTTATGATGGACACAATGCCCGTTGCCGATGTGCAGGAATATGTTGCAACGATTTATGGCAATAGTTCCGACTCTTTAATCAATTATCTGTCGTCATTTTGCTACAAAAACAAGGATTACTACAACGAACTGATTGGCACAAAACTTATGAGAGAGGAGCGTTTCACTGAAGCGGCAGCATGCTTTGAGCAGGTTAAGAAATCTTATTGGACGTCAATGAACATCTATCCGTATTTTACATATCCAATATTTGATGACGCTAACCTCATTCGCCGCACAAGCATAAATCCAAAGTGGGATTATAAACTTAAATATGCACAGGAGATGAGCAGATTGAAAAGCCAAATGCTCATAATGCAACCTTCGGAAGAGAAAGCTGCTGTTTTGTATCGCTATTCGTTGGGTTTGATTGCCGCAGAGCATAAATTCTCACTGACCAAATATGGGAAGGATTGTTACATTAGCTACTCAATTTATCAGGGTAATGACTCTGTTTCGAGTGAGAAGATAGACAGGTTGCTGGCTGAGGCAGGTGATATGACTAAAGACAAGGAACTTTCCGCTAAATGCCTTGTTGCACGAATGAAGATGAAGGATGCGGAGATTTCTGACAATTATTGGGGAGACAATGATAAAAAGCGTGGGAAAGCCATTAGCAAAAGTTTGTACGGAACGCTGGCAAAACTCATTGAAACGAAATTTGCCGACACACGAACCTTTGAAATGCTTTCTGCACAATGCGACACGTATGATTTATACAGACAAATAATATACCAAAAGCGTTAAAGAGACCAAACGAATAGGATAAGGTTTGCTTATTTATACATCTCGCTAAAAGGTAATCGGTTTATGATAGAGCGACCCAAAGTAATCTCGTCAGCAAACTCTATGGTGTCGCCAATAGATACTCCACGGGCAATGGTAGATACTTTAATGCTGCTGTCTGCCAAGAGTTTGTTGATGTAAAACGAGGTAGTATCGCCCTCAACCGTTGTAGGTAAAGCCATAATAACTTCCTCAATGTCGGTTGTCTTTATACGGGAAATGAGATGCTCAATATCTATATCTTTTGCACCTATTCCTTCAATAGGAGAAATAACTCCGCCAAGCACATGATAGACCCCATTGTACTGGTGTGTATGTTCAATAGCCATAACATCACGAACATTCTCAACAACGCAAACAATAGAATGAGCACGCTTGGTTTCACTACAAATAGAGCAAACATCACTATCGGAAATTGAGTTACAGACTTGACAAAACTTTATTTCCTGCCGCAGCTTTGTTATACTGTCGGCAAGTTGCTTTGTTACCAAAGGGTCGTTTTTCAGTAAATGAAGGGCAAACCGCAAGGCAGTCCTTTTTCCTATACCGGGCAGTTTAGACAATTCACTTACGGCGTTTTCCAACAACAGAGAAGGGTAATCCATATATGTTATAAAGATATTAAATATTAGAAATAAACAACTGCAAAAGTAGTAAAAATTATTGTTTGACAAGTGTCTTATGCCAATTGACTTATGAGAGTTGCAAAATACATATTTTAAGACAATAATAGGTAGGTTAAATTTTTTTCTTACCTTTGCACGCTGATTTTTAATATTATTACAAACTAATGAAATTGAAAGACAATAAGATAATACGAACTATCTACAGGATTTTCCTTTATGCCTTTGCCATTTTTGGCTTTGGCGTTTTGGCAGCTTATGGAATCTATCAAATGGGTTGGACTAAGAACAAAGGCGGAGTTGATAAAAACAACCGCTATCTTGCTGATATTTCTAAGATTGACCCTAAGGCAGGAAGCATTAAAGCAGATGAAAAACTGAGTGAGAATCTTGTCCGTTTGGCAGCGTTGAGTCGGTTTTACCCTCTTAATGCTCAGCTCATTGGACGTGCGTTGTATAACAAAAATGCGAACATTGACAAAATGATTGCCGCCTGTGAGATTGATTTGCAAAAGAATGATAAGTACCAAAAGACCGTTAGCAACTACCTAAATATTCTTAGTGTCAAAGAAAAACAAGAAAATGAAAACGCTATTCAATGGATGAATACCTCAGAGTGGTCGGTGCTAAAACAGGCTATTGTTAAGGAAAAGCCGTTGATTGATTCTGCAGCAAGGTTATGCGGTGTTGAACCTCGCTTGATAGTAGGTTGTTTGGTAGGAGAGCAAATACGACTTTTCAATAGCAACAGGGAGTCCTATAAGCGTTACATTGAGCCTATGAAGGTGCTAAATGTACAATCTCAATTTTCGCTTGGAGTCAATGGTATCAAAGATTTTACGGCTATGGCAGTGGAAGAGAACCTTAAAAATCCACAATCAGAGTTTTATATGGGCAAGCGTTACGAGCATATACTTGATTTTAACACCGCAGACCGCACAGCCGAACGCATAAGCCGACTTGTCAATTATCACAATCATTTCTATTCATTTTTATACACCGGATGTATCCTTCACCAGACAGCAGTGCAATGGCGAAGAGCAGGTTATCCCATTGACAATCGCCCTGATATTCTGACAACTCTTTTCAATATCGGTTTCAGTGAAAGTCATCCGAGCCCAGACCCTCAATGTGGCGGTTCGCATATCAGTGTTGGCGGCAAGATTTATACATTTGGCGTTATAGGCTTCAACTTCTACTATTCAGGAGAGTTGTTGGACGAGTTCCCTTATGAGGAAAAGACTTTTATAGAGTAGGAATAATTGTTTATCTATCATTAAGAACCGTCAGTTAGCTTCTAAAAGGATAGCAAATAGCCTCAAAAGCCGACACATTAGACTTCATTTTCTAAAAAATAGTAACTTTGCAGCCTCTAACAAAGATTTATTAACAAAACAAAGCAATATTATATATGAACACACATCACATAAACCCTAAGGAATTAACTCTTGAAAGAGTGAAGCAAATCCTTGATTCCAATATGACCCTTGCCCTTTCTGACGAAAGCATAGCAAAAATCGTAAAGTGCAGAAACTATCTTAACGACAAGATGAAAACCCAAAGTGAGCCTATCTATGGCGTTACTACCGGTTTTGGTTCTTTGTGCAACATCTCCGTTAGTCAGGAGCAGTTATCTCAACTGCAAAAGAACTTGGTAATGAGCCATGCCTGCGGAGTTGGAGAAGAAGTGCCGAAAGAAATTGTGAAGATTATGCTCTTAAACAAGATTCAATCCCTGTCTTATGGCAATAGCGGAGTGCAACTTGTTACCGTGCAGCGGTTGGTAGATTTCTTTAACGAAGGCATTTACCCTGTGGTCTATCAACAAGGTTCGCTCGGAGCGTCAGGTGATTTAGCCCCTCTGGCTCATCTTTGCCTGCCGCTGTTATCAATGGGCTTTGTGGATTATAAAGACAAAAGAATAACAGGAGAAGAACTTAACAAAATATTCGGTTGGCAGCCAATAGAATTACAATCCAAAGAAGGATTGGCATTGCTTAACGGCACGCAGTTTATGAGCGCCTTTGCCGTATGGTCTATCTTGAAAACTCAGAAACTATCTGCCCTTGCCGACCTCATAATGTCCGTATCCCTTGAAGGTTTTGACGGCAGAATAGAGCCTTTCCTTGACCCCGTACATCAAGTTCGTCCTCACAAAGGACAAATTGAAACCGCTCGCCGTATTAGAGAAATATTGGAAGGCAGCCAAATCATCAAGCAGAAAAAACAACACGTTCAAGACCCATATTCTTTCCGCTGCGTGCCTCAGGTGCATGGTGCAAGTAAGGATGCCATTGCTCACGTAGCTTCTGTCATTGAGACCGAAATCAATTCTGCCACCGACAATCCAACTGTTTTCCCTGACGAAGATATGATTATTTCCGCAGGCAACTTCCACGGGCAGCCATTGGCAATCAACCTTGACTATCTGGCTATTGCTGTTGCTGAACTTGGCTCTATCAGTGAGCGAAGGACATATCAGTTGATAGGTGGAAAAAGAGATTTGCCATCATTCCTTGTTGCCAATCCGGGCTTAAACTCAGGTTTTATGATACCGCAATATACCGCCGCATCGGTTGTAAGTCAGTCCAAACAGCTCTGCACCCCTGCCTCGGTTGATACTATTGACTCTTCGCAAGGACAGGAAGACCACGTATCCTTTGGCTCTAACGCTGCCACAAAACTATATCGGGTTGTCAATAACACAGAAAAAATCCTTGCCATAGAATTGTTTAACGCCGCACAAGCTCTTGATTTTAGAAGAAAAAGAGGTCTGAAATCCTCACCGACAATAGAAAACTTCGTAGCTCAATATCGCAAGAGTGTCAATTTTGTTGAGGACGACCAGATAATGTTTGAACTCATCCACAAAAGCATTGATTTCATTGCCAAATACTAATTCACCAGCGCCATTTTAATTTTTGACCAACCGCTGACTCCACCCTTTACATTAAAGAAACGGGCTGCATACCAGACTTTTGTTCCGACTAAGCTCGTAGAATATATTATTTTCATAGGGCTTTTTGACTCCAAGCCAATAAACTCAAAATCCCCATAATTGTCTATTAAATCTCCGCCGATATGCCTATAAACCTCAACGCCATGAGCTCCTTTGGGCAAGCCGCGAGTAACTTTGTTTAAGGTGTTAAACTTGCTGAAATACAACATATGAGCACCGTGAAAAGAGAAATCTATTTCTATATGTGGCGGGTCTATTGGTACTTTGATGGGTGTTGGTTTTGTGTCATAAACAGGAAACTCAAACTCCAAGCGTTTAGCGTTCGGCATAGTGGTATTTCCGATTACATACTTACGATAAAACTCTCTCATAATGGCTTTTAACGCTGCCTTTGCGATGTTCTTTGCGATAACATCTACTCTTGTTCTCAGGCTAACCTCAGAAGTTTTCAACAAAGTAGCAGTATATTTTGTCAAAGCGGCATCAAACCGAGCCTTATCCTCATCACTTACTGCCTCAGACTGACTATAATACTCATAGTTGTTTGTTGCCTGAATCCTAATCTCTTCTTCTTTAATCTTAATCCAATCTGCATTTCTCATAATATCTATTCCTTTATGTTTAATTTGTTATACATTCAACTTAACTTGTCCTACACTTAACTTAACTTGTCCTACATTCAACTTGAATTGTCCTACATTCAACTTGAATTGTCCTACATTTAATTTGAATTGTCCTACACTCAACTTGAATTGTCATACATTTAACTTAAATTGTCCTACATTCAACTTGAATTGTCCTACACTTAACTTGAATTGTCATACATCTAAGTTGAATGTGCGACAATCTAAGTTAAATTGTCTTAAATTCAGAGTGCAAAGATATAACTTTTTTCTCAAATGAGAACAATTTATATCAATAATAATGCAAAATAATGTCGGAGGAAAGCAGAATAATGTATAATGTATGCAAAATAATGTCAGATTAAAGCAGAGTAATATATAATGTAAGCAAAACAATGTCGGAGGAAAGCAGAATAATGTATAGTGTAAGCAAAACAATGTCGGGGTAAAGCCGAATAATGTATAATGTATGCAAAATAATGTCAGAGGAAAGACGAATAAAGAAAAATGAGTACTTTTGCAAACCGAAAGAATTGATATTAAAACGAAAAGAACTAAATGCAGATTGAAATGGATTATAAGCAAACTTTAGACTACCTTTTCGCACGCCTGCCTATGTTTCAACGCATTGGACAGTCGGCTTACAAGGCTGATTTGAACAACACCATAAGGCTAATGGAGGCTTTGGATAACCCGCAGCATTCTTTCAAGTCCATACATATTGGCGGCACGAACGGAAAGGGCTCAACTTCACATCTTTTGGCTTCAATTTTGACCGAAAAGGGCTACAAAACAGGCTTGCATACCTCACCACATTTGAAAGATTTTAGAGAACGGATTAGAGTCAATGGAGTTATGTGTGATGAGGGCTTTGTGGTTGATTTTGTGAGTAGTTATCGTGATGTAATTGAAGAAATAGAGCCTTCATTCTTTGAACTTTCAGTTGCAATGGCTTTCAAATATTTTGAGAGGGAAAGAGTTGATATTGCAGTGGTTGAAGTCGGTATGGGAGGGAGGTTGGATTCTACTAATATGCTGTCTCCCATGCTTTCAATTATCACCAACATAAGCTACGACCATACTCAGTTTCTTGGAGGGACATTAGCGGAAATTGCAGTGGAAAAGGCTGGGATTATAAAGCCTGATACTGATGTTGTTATAGGTCAAACACAGGACGAAACGACCGCAGTTTTTGTCAATAAGGCTAAGCATACTGATAGCAGGATTGTCTTTGCCGACAGGAAGTATGAGGTTCGGAATGTGAGGAATGGCGAGCGGTTGGTTGTTGATGTTTATCGCAATAAAGAGTTGGCTTATAAGGATTTGGAGATACCTCTTTGTGGCGATTATCAGCAACGGAATATTGTTACGGTTGTTGCCGCTGTTGAGCAGTTGAATTGCGATATTGATGAAGATACTTTGAGAGCTGGCATTATGAATCTGCAAACCAATGCACCTCTTTTCGGACGCTGGCAGAAGTTAGCCGATAAGCCGCTGACTATTTGCGATACCGGGCATAATGAAGATGGGTTGAGATATGTTTGCAGTCAGTTGAAGAAGTTGAGTTGCAGGAGGCTGCATATTGTCTTCGGCGTTGTGAATGACAAGGATTTGACACGGGTCTTTCCTCTTTTACCGACAGAGGCTACTTATTATCTTTGCAAAGCAGATATTCCTCGCGGGCTGGAGGCTGAGAAGCTGGCGGACAAGTTTGATGAGGCTGGCGGGTTTAGTGATTATGACGTTTATCCTTCTGTCAAAGATGCACTTAATGCAGCACAGGCACGGGCTACGGATGATGATGTTATATTTGTTGGCGGGAGTACTTTTACGGTGGCTGAGGTGATTTAGAGTGATAGAAAACAGGCTGATAGTTGATATTGTTAGGTGTTTTTGTTGATTGTTGAAAATAAATTTATACCTTTGCACTCTAATTTGCAATATAAATATAAAGAAATATGAAAACTCCTGTAGATATGTATTATCGTTTTACTTGGGACACAGAGCCGACAGAAGAGCAGTTACAGGTAATAATGTCGGAGGTCTGCGAACAGGCAAAGCAAGAAAACGAAAAGAATCTTCAAGCAATACAAGACGATATTAGGGAAGAGATTAAGAGGCTACAAACGTTAGATAGTTTATGAACGAACAGGTTATAGACAAGCCCAAGTTACTTATTGTTGCCGGTCCTAATGGGTCGGGAAAGACTTCGGTAACAAGCAAAATATTAAAACATATTTGGATTGAAGGTTGTCAATATATCAATCCCGACAATATAGCACAGGAGGTTTTTGGTGATTGGAATTCTTATGAGTCTGTGATGAAGGCTGTGCAATATGCAGAGAAAATGCGGGAAGATTGTCTGTTAAACAAGCAAAGTCTGATTTTTGAAACCGTATTATCTGCTCCTGACAAAATAGAATATATCAAACGTGCTAAAGAAGCTGGTTTCTTTATACGATTGTTTTTTATAGGTACGGACACTCCACAAATCAATGCTGCTCGTGTTGCCAAAAGGGTAATGAACGGTGGGCACGATGTTCCTATTCATAAAATTATTAGCCGTTATAATAAATCTATTGTAAATTGTGCTTTGATGTCCTGTTTGGTTGATAGGCTTTATGTCTATGATAATTCTGTAGATTACGCACCACCAACGCTGCTTTTCCGCCTGCGAGATGGTAAGTTAGTAAGGCAATATACAGATTTACACCGATGGGCTATGCCTATTTTTGAGCAAAGATATGTGTAGGTAACAGAGATGAAGAAGACTAAGAGAATTACCCTTATTGTGTTGAAAGGATTGGCGGTGTTGATGCTGATTTACCTTTTGTTTGACCCAGTTTTGAAGATAAAACGGACTCGTACTGAGAAGCCGATTGTAGTTGTGGCTCAGGATAATTCTGCTTCCATAAAAGAAAATGCAGCATACAAAGAGCAGTTGAAAAGATTGGTGAAGGAGTTGGGCAAGGATTATGATTTAAAACTTACTACTTTTGGGAGCAAGACGACTGCCATAAATGCTGATGAAATAGATTCAAAGGTGGATTTCACGGACTATTGTACCGATATTTCTCAGACCATAGATGATATAGTAGATAAGTACTCCAATCAAAATCTTTCTGCTGCCGTTTTACTTACTGACGGCATAGCAAATCAAGGCTCTAATGTTTTGAATGCTTGCGACAATCTGCATTTTCCTGTCTTGACCGTTGCACTTGGCGATACGACTCTTTGGAGAGATGTTTTTGTTGCCGAAACTCGCTATAACAGGGTGGTTTATAAGGATAACGACTTTCCATTGGAGATCGTCATAGGAGCAACAAAGGCAAAGGGAAGCCAATCGGTTGTAAGCGTAGTAAAGGACGGCAAAACCATATATGACAAGGCATTTAACATTGGAGAAGATAACTTTTCGCAAGCCTTTTCTCTTGTTGTCAATGCCGACAAGGTAGGTGTGCAGCGTTTCGTTATCAACGTCAAGGCAATAGATACGGAAAAGAATATAACCAATAATCACAGAGAAATCTTCGTTGAAGTTATGGACGGAAGGGAAAAGGTACTCATTCTTGCTGCTTCACCTCATCCGGACGTAAGTGCGTTGAAAGAAAGCCTGAAATCAAACCAGAATTATGACGTTACAGCAGCCTTGATAGCCGATTTACCTAAGGACTTTCTTTCATATAACGTGGTCATTCTTCATCAACTACCTTCAAATGGTGACAATCTTAACAAGATAAAGCAACTTATCAATAGCAATGTGCCGTTGCTTTTCATCATTGGCACACAGACCAATCTATCTCTTCTAAACAGTATGGCATTAGGCTTTTCTATCACCGCCAATTCTCAAAATACTAATCAAGTAACAAGTTTGCACAACCCAGATTTTTCACTCTTTACACTGAGTAAAGGAACTGAAGATATAATACGGGATTTGCCGCCGCTGATGTGTCCTGTTGGGAAGCTCAATGCACAATCCACCACTCAGACTCTTGCTTATCAAAAGATTGGAAGCGTAAATACCAACTATCCTTTGCTGTCTTTTTACAACACTTCAAGCGGTAAGGTTGGTCTTATAGCAGGTGAGAATATCTGGAAGTGGAGACTGCACAACTATTTGTTTAACCATACTCACAATGAAGTAGATGAGATTATCCAAAAGAGCGTTCAGCTTGTCGCAAACAAGATTGACAAGAGCCGTTTCAGGGTTCTGTGTGATAATGTCTTCAATGAAAATCAGCCAATATCTATGCAGGCGGAGCTTTACAACGAAAACTACGAACTGATTAACGATTCGGAAGTATCAATCGTTATAAAAAATCAACAAAACAAGACTTTCAACTTCACATTCGGCAAAACTACCAACGCATATATTCTTAACGCCGGACGCTTTCAATCAGGGCATTACACATATCTTGCAAAGACCACGCTGGGTGAGCAAACCTTTTCGGTAAATGGAAGCTTTGAAGTCAGCGAAGAGAATTTGGAACAGATAAATCTTACAGCCGACCACTCATTACTTTATAATATTGCTCACAAAACCTCAGGCAAAATGTTCTATCCTTCAAATATGCAAGCCATTGCTGATTTTCTCAAAGCCAATGACCAAATAAAACCAATGATTTATCAAACCATTGAACCCAAACGGCTTCTCGCTTGCTGGTGGTATTGGCTTGCTATTCTCGTTCTTCTTTCCGCCGAATGGGGATTGAGGAAATATTGGGGCAATACCTGATAACCAGCAGTAGCATTCATTCACCTTTTATTTATTCCACTACAAACTTCTTTGTCGTTACCCCTTTGTCAGTGTATATTTTTGCAACATAGTTCCCTTTTGCAAAGTTGCTAACGTCTATCATTGTGTTGTTCTTATCCACCTTTGCTGAATAAACCTGTTGTCCCAAAAGATTAACTATTTCAAGGCTGTTAATCTTGTCAGTGCAATCAATGATTACATTGCTTGTTGCAGGATTTGGATAGATAACAAGGCTGTTTTCTGCTTCTACGTCATTCAGACTATTAAACGTTATACATACAGGCTCTGATAATTCACTGCCGCATTCGTTGAAGATAGCACGTATTTTATAGCAATATTCTACTCCGTTAATTACATCGCTATCTGTGTAATTAGTATCAACAATAGTTGCAAGCAAAGCATTATTTCTGTAAAGTTCATAAGTTTCTGTCTCTCCATACCAAGATATGATATTTGCGTTACCTGATGTAACAACAGATATATTTTCTGGTACATTTGTTGGGATATTGTTGTAATTTGTAAAATAATTCCAACCATTAGCATTTTGATAAGCAGTAATAGACCCGCAAGGAACATAAACGGGAATATTTGTTGTTGAATAAAAAACAGAAATTCCAAGAGTTGGCGGAGTTATTGCATTACTTGTTATTTCTATCAAGCTGCAATCAAGAAACGCATAATTGCCTATTGATGTTACAGAATTTGGAATAATTATTGATGTTAAACTGCTACAACCCATAAAAGCCATACCTCCTATTTCCGTGACTGAATTAGGAATTGTTACTGACATTAAAGATGAACAACCAGTAAAAGTTTGAGCCATTATTGATGTAATAGCATTAGACATTGTTACCGATGTTAGGGATAGGCAATTAAAAAAAGCCTGACTACCTATTTCCGTAACGGAGTTGGGAATTGTGATAGACGTTAATCCGCTACAACTCAAAAAAGCAAAAAAACCTATTTTTGTAACAGAATTTCCAATAATTACAGACATCAAACTATTGTATCCATTAGACAGGGAGGTTATTCCAAATGCATAAGCGCCTATTGTTGTAACAGAATCGCCAATAATCACATCTGTTATTATTGTTCTGTAGTTGTACCAAGGTTGATTATTATCACCAAAATTATACATTGCCCCTGTGCCGCTAATAGTCAGCGTTCCATTGTCTAATGTCCATGTAAGGTTTGCCCCACATGTGCCTGATTGTGCAAAAGCATTATTGCCTGCACCAAAGCCGAATAAAATAGCTACCATAATTAAAAATAGTTTTCTCATTTTGATATAAATATTAAAATTAAGGGTGCAAAAATACATCTTTTTTTTGAATCAGCAAAATTGTTTATTTATTTTAGTCAAAACGTACTACTATTCCAACTTTTGATTTTCGTAAAAGATTTTTTTGTACCTTTGCATTCGCAAACAGAAACAGGATTATGACAGCACAATATCAAAAAACATCATCACAAATTACAGATTTAATGCAACAAAATTTCATTAAAAATCGTTGCTTTTGTGTATTAAAAACCTGATGATTTTGTATAAATTTTACGTAACCTTATTGCAATAACGCAATATATAACCTTATGGGGATAATATGATATTTTATCCCCTTTTTTTGCTTTTTGCCAAAATTAAAGTGGCGTTTCAGCGTCACGAAACGCCACTTTAGAAAATTAAAACGGCGTTTCATTCTGACGAAGTGGCGTTTGGCTAAAATCATTGTTTTTTTTGCAAAAATGAGGTGAAATTCTACCAAAATTAAGTGAAAAAATGGCTTTTTTAACCTTAATTTCGTTAATTTTTTAGTCGGATTTTGCTGTTTTTGGTGAGTGTTTTGTATAAATATTACTTCTTTTATATGTAATTATTTTACCAATTTTGAGTGGCAATTTTTGTTTTTGCGAGAAGGAAACTTAACTATCAAAACTTCTTTTCCCGCTCATTTCTATCGTTGTTTTCCGCCACAAAAGCAAAAAAAACAGGGGAAATATCACAGCTTTTGCATAAATTATTTTTTTCATTTTTTACTTAATATCAGATTGTTGTATGGATAAGCCAAATTAAAATATTACAATATTTTGGTAGTTCAAAAAAAAGTTGTACCTTTGCAGCCTTAAAAAAATATTTTTTATTTATTAACACTTAAAAGAAAGAGGTTTAAATTTATGATTATTGTTCCTATTAAAGAAGGTGAAAACATTGAAAGGTCTTTAAAAAAGCTTAAAAGAAAGTTTGAAAAAACGGGCGTAGTTCGCGAATTGCGTGCCCGCAAACAATTCACTAAACCTTCGGTAGTGGCAAGAGGCAAGAAATTAAAGGCTATCTATGTTCAAGGTCTGCGTCAGGCTGAGATGGATAAGTAAAATCATTGCTGCTTTTCATAAGAAAAAACTCACAAATTTTGTTTGTGAGTTTTTTTTTGTACATTTGCCTGTATGAAAACTGACGATTTTGAACTCTTTTTACGCAACGAACGGGATTATTCACCACATACCCTTGCGGCTTATCTTAGTGATATTAAATGTTTTATGATTTCCTCGCCGTAACGTTTGAGACAACTGACGCCAAAGATGTTTCCGCTTCAATGGTCAAGGATTGGATGCTTTTGTTGAGTCAAAATGGTATTTCGGCACGAAGTATTTGCAGAAAAATAGCCAGCCTCCGTGCGTTTTTTAAGTTTTTGGAAGAGAATGAATCAATAATACACAACCCTATGGTTAAAATCATCCAGCCTAAGGTCAGCAAGCGAAACCCTGTCTATATTCAGCAGGAAGATATAAGCCGTCTTCTCAAAAACGAAAAGCAGGAAGAAGACCCGTTTTTTGAATTAAGAGATGAATTGATTTTGGAATTGTTTTATGCAACGGGCATTCGACAAGCGGAATTGCTAACGATAAAGGAGACAGATATTGACTTTGGTAACGGATATGTAAGGATTTTCGGCAAGAGGCGAAAGGAGAGAATTATCCCTCTGCACCGTGATTTGGCACAACAAATAGAGCAATATATAAGTCAGAGAAAGCTGAGAGGTGTTGCTTGCGAAGCGTTGTTTGTTAATAAAAAACTGCAGCCTCTAACCAAGTTTCAACTTTATTCTCTTATACACCAGATGTTATGTACGGCAAATGTGGAGAAAAAATCGCCACACGTGCTTCGCCATACCTTTGCCACGCATCTTCTTAATGAAGGAGCGGACATCAATTCTATCAAAGAGTTACTCGGTCATAGCTCTCTTAGTGCTACACAGGTCTATACCCACAACTCCATTGAGGATTTGAAGCGTGCATATAAGCAAGCTCATCCACGAGCGGAATAAAAAAAATAATATTATGAGTTATATATTAAAGGAAAAGAGTAATTTTGCCGTGAAAAAGATAGATGACAATAGACTATTAAGGATAATTTAACGTTATAAAAAGAACAGGATACGTATATTCAAACACTAAGTAATAACAAATTAACAAAGGAGGATACATTATGAATGTAAAAATCAACGCAGTCAGGTTTAAGATTGATGAGAAACTGGAAGAATTCATAACAAAGAAGGTTTCTAAATTAGAAAAGCAAGTTCCCAACCTTCTGGGAGTAGAGGTAACGCTTAAAGTTGAAAAACCCGAAGCAGAACACAATAAGGTAACAGAAATAAGGTTATTAGTAGCGGGTTGTGATTTGTTTTCCGTTAAGCAATCTGACACTTTTGAGGCAGCAACTATGCTCTGTATAGATGCTTTGAAGACTCAAATTGACAAATACAAAGATAAGTGGTAGTAGATTAACCATTTCTTATGGTCAGTATTTACGAATTAGCCCTTGCTAAAGTATATGGTGTTGGCTTCCATACAGCAAAGGCTATCATGGAATCATTGGGCTCGCCCGAAGAGCTGTTTAGCCAAAATAAAAAGTCGCTTGAGCTTATCTTTAAGTCTAAAACAAGGACGATAAATGATATTCTCAACAAGACAATGTTTGCTCAATGCGAGCGAGAATTGGAGTTTATGCACAAATATGGCATAAACTCCTATTTTTTTCTTAATGATGATTACCCATATCGTCTCAAACAGATTTCAGACCCTCCTGTCTGTCTTTTCTATTGTGGTAACGTTGATTTGAATGCCGAAAAGACTATTGCTATCGTTGGCAGTCGCAACATTAGTGACTATGGCAAAAGGGCAACAAACGCTATCGTTGGAGAGTTACGCAAATACAATGCTACAATCGTCAGTGGCTTGGCTTATGGTGTTGATGCCGCTGCTCATACTTCGGCATTGAACAATGGCTTGGCTACTTTTGGTGTTTTGGGGCATGGCTTGGATATGATTTACCCTCGTGATAACTTTGACCTTGCTCAACAGATGAGAAACAATGGCGGTCTTGTATCGGAGCATTTCAGTGGTACTAAGATAAATCCAAGTCTCTTTCCATCAAGAAACAGGATTATTGCAGGCTTATCTGATATGGTTATCGTCATAGAGGCGGCTTACAAAAGCGGAGCGTTGATTACGGCGAGACTTGCCAACGACTACAACCGTGAAGTAATGGCTGTGCCGGGCAGAATGAATGATGAGTTATCCGAAGGGTGCAATGCCCTTATCAGAAAGAATATGGCACATATCCTAAGTCATACTTCTGACATCGCACGTCTGACAGGCTGGGACGATAAGTTGCAAAGCCAACAGACATTATTTGACAAACCAAAGCCTATCCCTAAACTCCCCAAAGCAGAAGCCAAAGTCTATCAAATAATATCGGAAAATGAGAACATAAACATTGACGACCTGACAATCCAATCAGCAATGTCTTCAACGCAATTAGCTTCCTGCTTGCTCACTCTTGAAATGGACGACCTAATAGAGACACTGCCGGGCAAGTGCTATAAGATTGTGTAGAAATAAAACGAGCCTCTTGTACATAGAGGGCTGTTTTACGTTCTATTTTTTAAGATAAATATACGACTGAAGAGCAGAAAAATCTTCCATAAAATCAATGGTGTCTTTCCCTTTTCTATACTTTACAACGTTTTTAATTGTAAAGTATCCTACAATCTTTTTTTGAGGTAAGGATACGTACATAAGTACTCTTGCAATAGCATTTTATTCCATTTTTTATGCCCTTTGGTAAAAACCAGACTCTGCTTGATTTTCCTAAAGCGGCGTTTTAATTTCTTGAAACGCCACTTCAGCGTCACGAAACGCCGCTTTAGAAAATTGAAACAGCGTTTGGTGAAAACAAGGTGTTGCTTGACGAAAATTTATGCTAAAAAAGCTGCTTTAAGTGAGTGTTCTGTGTAAATTTAAATATGGCTGCGTGTGTTATTCCACCATAAATTGTTTTGTAAGCACAGCATTATTGTTGTAAAGTTTGACTATATATTTTCCTTTTGCCAATGTAGAAATATCAATGATAGTCGTGGTTTTATTTATCGGCATTTCATATATTTTTTGTCCCAAAATGTTAAGAATTTCCGCCTTTTCTATTGTCGCAGAGCAGGCAAGAGTTATTTCATTCCTTGCAGGATTGGGAAAAATTTGCACGTCCGTTTCTGCAGAAGGCACATCACCAAGTCCCATTCCATAATAGAAGTTTCCCTTCGCCAAGAGCTTCATCTCAGGGTCAAAACTCAGGTCAATTATTGGCTTATTTTGAGACAGCGTAAGAGCAAAAAACTGCTGTGAATCAGTCTGATTAAGCCTTATTCTCTCTGTACTATAATCGTCATAAATCACTTCTATTTCGTAAGGCGTCTTAAAGAAAGGTGTAACCGATGATGTGGTGGTTTCTCGTGAAAAAATGGTAAGATTTTCGTTATCCTGACTCCAATGAATGTCAAAAACAGGGTAGCCTTCGCCATAAAACCACTGGTCAAAAAAGTAATCCAAATCCATACCTGACACTTCCTCTACCGCCTGTTGAAAGTCGGCTGTGATAGCTGTTTTATAGGCGAAGCGAGAAAGATAAAGCCTTATGGCGTCAAAGAATATTGCGTCATCATTAAGCACAAAGCGTAGATTATGAAGCAACAACGCTCCTTTATTATAAGTAAGCGTGCCACTGAAAATACGCTCAAAGTCAGTCGTGCCCTCAGATACATAAATGCTTCCTGTGTTATAGGCAATCAAATTGTTCCTTATGTTTCTTAACTTATTCTCTGCGGCAGCTGACCCAGCAATATGCTCTCTCATTATATAGTCTCCAAAGTATGTTGCGAAGCCTTCGTTAAGCCAGATATGCGACCAAGAACCGCAGGTAACCATATCGCCAAACCATTGATGAGCCATCTCGTGTGCAACCAAATAAGTCTCAAAGTTATTAAGTGTAACCATAGTTTGATGTTCCATTCCGCCACCAATAGGTGCTGTAAGATGTCCAAATTTCTCTGCTATAAAAGGATAAACGCAAAAAGTATCGGAATAATACTGCAACATCGTACCAACTTTTTCAAGTTGAGTTATGCTGGTTTGAAAAAATGTATTGTTGTTGTAAATGAAATTTTGTACCAAAACAGTGTCCGAAGAGTTATTTACCGCAACATCAAAGTTGTATTCTCTGTAATCACTTACGCCAAAGGCAATAAGGTAGTAGTCTATTGGGTAATTAGTCTTCCATTTGTAACATAACTTATTGTCAGGCAAAGTATCCACACCCTGCAAAAGCCCATTGGCTGCTACTTTGTTGGGTGCTGTCGTGGTGTAATGAAATTCGGCAGAGTCTATTTTGTCGGTCAGGACGTGCTTTGTAGGATACCAACCGTATGCGGCGAAAGGACAGGAGAGCGTATAAGTAACATTGCAACCATAAGGTGCGGCAGTATAAATGCCATTGTTCCAATCGCTAACGGCAGCGTTTGCAACCTCACCACCATAGAAGATTTGCACATCAACCATTGAGCCTTGTGGAAGGTTAAGATTTGGTATCAGCCTCTCCTCTGCTTGTGTGAAAAAAGCAGAAAGAACGTTATTAACTTTAATGCTGTCAATGGTATAAGCGTGATGAAGATGAAAGGAAAAGGTGTCTAATATCGGTGCAACAACCTGAGCCCTCATCGTAACATCTCCCGACAAGGCGGTGGTGGTATTTTCAACGTTGAGGTTGAAATAGTAGTATTTCAGGTCGTATTTTTGCTGTAATTCGGTCGGCACTTGACTTGGAATTGCTTTATTGTTCATTTCGGCACGAGAGCACTTTGAAATGTAGTTTTCCTGTGCCATTGTCCCATTTGCAAGCAGTATAAAAGCAGTTGCCATTATGCTAAACATCTTTGTCTTATTACTTTTCATAAGTTTTTTCTGTTTTTTTATGATGATTAAAGGCTGCAAATATACATAATTTCTTTAATAAATTTCACTTTTTCGCCAAAATAACGGACTATAATGGCACTACAACTTCATTATTCGTCAATCTGTTCTCCTTGAATTTTAATTGACTCCTCGTGTATTTGCTCAAAAATAATTTTTATGAAATTTTGCGACAATCCCCTTTGCTTTGCTGCTGACAATCTGCTATCTAAAACTTCCGACCACCTGTTTGGTTGAAACAAACTAAGATTTTCCACCTGCTTTATCTTCGCTAAATCACCGCAGTGTTGCATTCGTCTTTGCAGAAGCTCAATTAATTCGTCATCAATGGCGTCAATCTTCTCCCGAATGGAAGTTATGCTCGCCAAAGACCTCATTTCATCATCAGGAATGCTCAACTTGACAAGCAAGTCTCTTAATTCAGTCGGCTTAATTTGTTGTTCGCTGTCCGTTTTAGCCATATAAGGATTGCAATGTGTCTCAATAAACAAGCCATCTAAGCGTAAATTCATTGCCATCTGAGAAATCTCGCTCACAAAACTCCGTTTGCCCGCAATATGACTGGGGTCGCAAAGCACAGATAGCTCAGGCAGCAGCCTCTTCAATTCAATCGGCACTCTCCACAAGGGATTCTGTCTATACTTCCCGTTATCTGCAAGGCTGAAACCACGATGTACCGCAATAATATTCTCACAGCCCGCATTGTAAAAGCGTTCCATTGCACCAATCCAAAGATTTACGTCAGGGTTTAGCGGGTTCTTGACGAAGATTGGAAGATTTGTCGCCCCCAAATTTCGTAAGCATAACGCCAATTCCTCAATCAGAAAAGGGTTTGTTGAAGTCCTTGCACCAATCCAAAGTCCGTCTATTTTATGTTGAAGACATAGCTCAATGTGTTGCGGGTTAATTACCTCAGTGCAAACGTTTAGTCCCGTTTTTTCTTTCACTTGCGAGAGCCAAGCCAACGCCTGACGCCCCATTCCTTCAAAACAATCCGGTCTTGTGCGAGGTTTCCAAACTCCTGCCCTAAACCAACGCACGCAAGGGCTTAAATCGGCAATAGATTGTGCCGTTTCAAACACCTGTTTCTCGCTTTCGGCACTGCAAGGTCCTGCAACAACGAACGGCTTTTTTGAGTTAATTAAGCGAGACTTTGGTATGTTCATCTGGATGCAAAGGTCGGTAATCCGACATCTTGGAATAAGCCACTAATTTGTTGATAATCTTTTGGCTAATGGAAGACTTGCTTGTTTGTTTTGGCATTTTGCCGTATTCATTTAGCAGGTCGTTTTCCCAAGTCTTAATAAGGGTTAGAATGTAATCTTCGTTCATAGAAATTGTTTTTTATTTGACATCATTTATGTAAAACAAAC
>JAISLH010000123.1 GCA_031260565.1 Bacteroidales bacterium | reverse complement strand
CAAGCCATAATCAAGTGTTATTCTGGCAATATTAAGATTTTTTTTGTAATTTTGCAAGCCTGTAATAGAGTGATAATAATAACAGATATGAATATAAAAACGATTTTAGTGTCATTGATAATGCTCGCAACTTCCATTTGCGGCTATGGACAGGCTTATTCAGGTGGCAATGGAACACCCGGCGACCCTTACGTTATTGCAGATACAGCAGACCTTAACACATTGGCTGATGCTGTTAATGGGGGTACTTCTTATGCGGGAATATACTTTAAGGTTATGGCAGGTGAGACAAAGAAAATTACTTTAAGTGGCGACTTTACTCCAATAGGAGGAGGCAATCCCCCTAAGATCTTTTCTGGTATATTTGATGGAAATAATGATACAATAGATAACCTAAGGATAGCAGGAAATACTCCCAATATTGGCTTGTTTGGATATATTGGCAATGGTGCAACAATCAAAAATGTTGTTTTGACAAATGTACGTATTGTTTGCGATACAAGAAACAATGTTGGTGGCTTGGTCGGTAGTATCGGTACTGGAACAGCTATAGACACAATAATGAATTGCAAAATCTTTGCAGATACAATATCAACGGGAGGTAGTGTTGTTGGAGGTTTGGTAGGAAACACCAGCATTATCGGAAGCGGAAATGGAAGCTTTTACCTGACTAATAATGTTGTCAGAGTTAATAACCTTATAGGGAATGGTTATATAGGGGGACTAATTGGGCAAACCGCTTCACTTGGAACGATAAATCTATCTTCTGCTAATGTAAATATTACTTCTACGAGTACAAATATAGGTGGCTTAGTTGGTAACTCAGACGGCTTGACTATTAAAAACTCTTTCAGCAAGGGGTCTATCAAATCACAACACAATAGTGCAAACTCTTACATAGGAGGATTTATTGGATATTTATCAAATACAAACATCTATAATTGCTTTTCAAACATTAGTATTACTGCTCAGTCGTCCTCTACTTATGTAGCATGTTTTATCGGATATAAAAAAAATACCCTTATTATCAAAAATTGTTATTCTGCAAGCACATTAACAAGAAGTAGTAATTCAACAACTGTTACTTTAACAGGTTTTATGAATAATTATAACGGAACGCTCAATGCAAGCAACTGTTATTTTCGTGAAGATTGGCGAAATGGTTGGAGTGGGAACACACCAAACACATTATCTAACATCACCGACATCAGCCTTGACACAATGAAGACCGAAGGATTTATAACGATGTTGAACAGTAACACAAACGACAATGACGGCTTTGGCGGCAAGGGAAACCCTTACATATATGACGACACCAACCTTTGGGCTTTTCCAAGTAACTTAAACAACGGCTTGCCTCGTCTTTGGTGGTCTGCCCCTGCCTCTGTCGTTCCTCCGAAAGTTATTATCGGCAGTTCAACAACGGCATCGCTTTACGAGAGGGTTAGTCCCTTTGAAGTGCCCGCCGATTTTGAGGGAGCAACCCCTGACACAATTATCCTTATCAACGGATCTAAACTTACGGATAACTCAGATAGCACTAATTACTTTTTAATTAACCTTGGCGGAGCATACAAATCAACTGCTCCAAACAGCCCTCTGGAATATTTGCAGGCAGTACGTTTGACAGGAAACGATAAATGGAATTTTCTTGGCTCACCAATCGGCGACACAACCTTAATTTTCTTTTCCATAGACGCAGGTTTCCAATATATGAGCGGCGTTTCCTTTGACGGCAACCCTGTTTCCCCTATTCCAAATTCTTTTTGGCTTGGAGCACAGGCTTACTCAAACCCCTATTCGGCTACACCCGTTGAGCAGAACATAGGAGTCTTTTTGTGGGATTACACTTCCAATGGTTGGAATATTACAGGGACAAAGACAAGTACCATAAAGAAAGGCGAAGGTGTTTTTGCAATCAATATGACCAACACAACAAATTACGAAAGCAACGTTGATGCGGCAATATTTTGGCACAAGACAAGAACGGAATCAGAACCCAGCATTTGCAACACAGATTTTGACTTTGACATCAGCAGCAATACAGCGTCCTTTTACAACAACGAACTGACGGGAGGCAACATCACAGGCTACTGGTTTGCGTTGGCTAATCCATATTCTTACCCCATAAGTGCCAAAGCTTTTATTGAGCAAAACGAAACAAAACTTCAAGGAGCGGGTGTTGTTTATACTTTCAACAGCTCCACCAACGACTGGACAGGAACGGACTTGGCTGAAACGCCTGCCTTGATGATTGCTCCAATGCAAGGCTTTATGGTTGCGGCTAATAATATTGAGGCAAGCGAAGGCTATCACCCTGCAACTCTATCTTTTAAGGCGGATATGGACAGCGTTCCTGTGGAAGCAAAATCAGCGTCTATAACCGATATAACCCTAAATGCAACCGCCAATAGCTTCACTAAAACTGCCAAAATAAAGATTGACCCAACGGCAAGCAACACCTTTGACATCAAAGACGCATACGTGCTTTTTGGACAGAACTATCAGGCGGCAGAACCTTACTTTGACGTTGATGACACTAAGATTATGATTAACTATATTAAGCAATTACCTTATGCAGTGGCGTTAAATATCCGCTCTGCACAGCCTAACGATGTTGATTTGTCATTTTCCTGCCCTGCAAGCGACATTAGCATAAAATTACTTGACCTTTCCAACGGCTCTGTCATCCAAATGGAGGACGGCAACACTTATACAACATTCATATCTGAGGGAGAAAATTCAGGACGCTTTGTAGTGCTTCTTGGCAATCAGACTAACGAGCTTCAAGTCATTGCAACAGAAGACTTAAACCTTTGGTCATACAACAATCGTCTTACAATAAACGGCTCAGACTTAGAGCAAATAAGCGTCTATAACACTTTGGGGCAGTTAGTCTTTGCTTCAAAAATCGGAGGCAGCACCTACACCACCACCATTGACTCTCCGAGCGGCTCATACATTGCCAAAGCCACCTCAAAATCAGGCAGTAAGTCCATAAAATTTATCATCAAGTAATTGGTATAAAGTACCAGCCTCTTTTTGCTTAATTTCATTTTACCAAAGTAGCCTTTCGCTTAAACGTAAGTCCGCCTTGTTTTCCTAAAGCGGCGTTTCGTGACACTGAAACGCCACTTTAGCGTCACGAAACGCCGCTTTAGAAAATTTAAACGCCACTTCAAGAAAATAAGGTGGCGTTTTATTTTTTTCTTTTTTCACTCCGCCGCAACAATTTGTTACAATAAGAGAGCAAAACGTTATATGTGTATTATTTTCCGTAACTTTGCAGCCGTAATATATAATTAGAATATGAATATTTGTAATTGGCATTGGACTATTTGGACGGCTTTGGGAGTTATTGCCTTTGCTTGGATGCTATGGTGTTTTGATAATAAATTGCACCTACTAAGAATTTTCTTTAGTAAAAACAAGAAACCTGTTTTATCGGATGTAATGAAATACGCAGGTGCAGCAGCAGGAGGATTACTCATCATTGGCAACTTTCTAATAAGTAAGACACAGACAGACCTCATTGCCAAAGGGCAACTTGATACTCGCTTCAAGGACGCCGCTATGCTTCTTGCAAATGACAACACAAGTGCAATGCTCTCTGGTGTTGCTGCTTTACATCAAATAGCCGTTGAAGCCTCACAAAACGAAGACCAAAAAGACTATGTACAAGTCATAAAGGATATTCTCATAAACTTTATAAAAGAAGGTTCAACTAAAGAATTAAATGACGGAAAGATAGCACTAGAAAAAGATAATAAGAAACCTATATTAGTTGTTCAAACAATCATTGATAAGCTATATTCAATGGATAAGAAGAATAGGCAAATGTATAAAAGTGCTCATTTAAGCTCTTGTGTTTTAAAAGGCATTATTTTTCAACATGCTCATTTAGAAGACGTATCCTTCAGCCATGCTAATTTAGAAAATTCGATGTTTTATAATGTTCATTTAGAAGGAGCGGACTTTTGTTGTGCTCGGTTAGAAGGAGCGTACTTTCGGGGTGCATTCATAAACAAGGAAACAAATTTTATAGGCACTATCTACGCTGACTTATCCTACGAAGACCTACTTCAAAAACTTGGTGCTTTTGACGCAGGCAAAGTAAAGCCAACCAAATAGCCCATTGTACAAAAAATATTACCTTTGCAACCTCTAATGATAAAAAATAATCATCCTATGAAAAAGAACAATTACATCTTTAGCCTGTCAATTATCGGAGTGCTTTACTTCATCTTTGGTTTTGTTACGTGGCTTAATTCTTTACTGATACCCTTCCTTAGAACGGCGTGCGAGTTAAGCGACTCTCAGGCGTATTTCGTTACCTTCGCCTTCTACATATCCTATTTCGTTATGGCTATCCCTTCATCGTGGATACTCAACAAAACAGGCTTCGCAAAGGGAATGTCGGTTGGATTAGCGGTTATGGCACTTGGGGCGCTGGTTTTTATACCTGCTGCTTACCAACGTAGCTATTACCTGTTTCTCTGTGGTTTGTTTGTAATGGGAACAGGCTTGTCTCTCTTGCAGACAGCGGCAAACCCATACATTACAATCTTGGGACCAATAGAATCAGCCGCCAAACGAATGTCAATAATGGGCTTGTTCAACAAAATAGCAGGAATGATAGGTATTCTTTGGCTTGGCTCTGTTTTATTTTCCAATATGGAGGTGCTCAATAGTGAGATATTATCACTGACAGGTTTAGCAAAACAAGCAGCTCTTGATGCCTTAGTTCATAGACTTGTGATGCCTTACATCATTATGGCAATCATACTGACACTTCTTGCCTTTATGATTTTACTTGCCAAGCTGCCAAAGGTAGAGCAAAACAACGAAGCCGAAGACCAAAACGGCTTAAACTCCCGTTCCATCTTCCGCATACCTTATCTGTGGATAGGTATCGTAGCTCTCTTCCTCTATGTAGGCGTTGAGGTTATAGCCATTGACACACTCGGCTTGTACGGCGAGACACAGGGCATATCAAAAGAATTAGCTCCAAAGCTCGGTACTTTTAGCCTCATCGCCCTGACCATTGGCTACATTGTCGGCATATATTTAGTCCCCAAGCATATCAGTCAGTCCAAAGCCTTAACTTATTCGGCTATACTGGGCTTTGTTTTTGCTGTTGCGGCTCTTTGTAGCGGCGGCATAACGTCTGTTGTCTTCATCATCCTTTTAAGTTTTGCACATGCTATGATGTGGCCCGGTATATGGCCCCTTGCTATTGACAAACTCGGCTCTCATACCGCCTTAGCATCGGCTTTTTTGATTATGGCTATTGCTGGTGGTGCTGTCCTGCCGTTATTGTATGGAGCGTGGGCGACCTGTGCCGATAGACATATACCTTATCTTATCTTGCTGCCGTGCTATATCTTCATCTACTACTTTGCAACCAAAGGACACAAAACAGGTAAGCGATAGCCGATGGAGAAACAAATCTATCCATTCATAGACCCTCGCATTGAGAAATATTGTGAGGCTATGGTCAGCAGTGAAACCCCCAACTTAACCGAACTTGACCGCCAGACTCATTTACGTTTTGTGAAGCCACGAATGATTAGCGGCAACTGGCAGGGGACACTTCTCAAAATATTATCACTTATCGTCAAGCCGCAAAACATTCTGGAGATAGGAACATTCACAGGTTACGCCACGATATGCCTTGCTGAGGGTTTGGCGGGCAATGGCATCATCCACACCATAGAAGTTGATAGGGAGAAGGAAACGTTTTTGAGAACGCTGTTTGCTGCCAACAACTTGGAGGGGAAAATAAAGCTGCACATCGGCAATGCCTTAGACATAATACCTGCTCTTTGCGAGTCGTTTGACATTATTTTCATTGACGCCGACAAAGCTTCTTATCCCGAATATTATCACCTCTGCAAGGACAGACTTAAGCACGGGGGATTGTTATTAGCCGACAACATATTGTGGTATGGCAAAGTGGCAATGGCTCAACCGCCCAACGACAAGCAAACACAAGCCATATTGAAGTTTAATCATTTAGTCGCCAACGACACAGACTTTGACCAAGTAATACTTCCCATCAGAGACGGCATAACTCTCGCCAGAAAGAAATGAGTTCCTCTTAACTTGATATAAACAAATGACAATAAAAAAGCCCAACAAAACTTAATCATCGGGCTGCTTGTATAGTTGTGTTTAGTTAATTTATCATTTCAATTTTTTTTCAATGTACTGGTAAAATGACGAAAGACCAAAAAAGGCAGGTGCAAGAAATGCAACAAAAACTACCCTGTCTGTCCAAATTCCATAGCAAATGGATAAAGCAATAAGCACCACGCTTAATACAATATACCATAAAAAGCATTTATCAATTACATGGTGCATTTTACAACTCTTTTCATAAACTAAGTTGATTTTGTCTTCCTTAAATTTCAACAAGTATTTCAAATACTTTTTAGCGATAAATATTGGACTAAGCGTACAAAATACAGATAACGCACATAAAATCAAAACAATATTTTTCATATCTAAGCAGGTATTTACTAATTATTTAAACATTTTTTTAAATCTCTTTCCGCTGCATACCATGTTAAAGCAAATCCAGCTGTGGCTGCAAGACCACATAGGGCTTTAAGTTGTGGAATCAATACTCCCATGCACTGTCCCAGCTCATAGAGATAATTAGTGGTAGCTAATGCTATTGCTATATCACGTATTTCATAGCATTTTTGTACGTCTCTCTTGTTTCTAAGCTTGTGTGTGTATGTGTAGTAGTAACGAGATAAAGCAATTATTGATTGTTTTGCTTCTTGCGGAAGGTATGTTAAGGCAGGATTGTCTCTTTCAATGTCGTCTATAATAGCTATAGCCATTTCTCTATTTCTTAAATATGCAGAATTATTTAAATCGTCAAGAGTAATAATAGTTCTGCACTCAAGAGCCTCGTTTATCCAATATGCTAATGGTGCTGCTGCAACACTATCTTCATAAAACAGAGCAATTTTTAATCTGCCATATCTTGCATTTAATGTATCCCAAAAAGATGTAGGGTATGCATCATTGTTTAATTTCTCTACAAAGCACTCTGGAAGGTCTATACTATCCATATTTGCTATTGCTTGACTTTGAGAAAGTGCAATTATATCTACCCCTGTCTCTGAGGAAACACTTTGAATGTAATAATATAATTGTTCGCTGGAAAAATCAAAAAACTCTTTTGTGTTAAAAATATTTATAAGTGATTTTTGACTTCCAATTTGTTCATTACCTACATTTGGTTCTTCTTTATCATCATTACAAGCGATAAAAGAACCTACAACCATAAACATTATTGCCATAGTGGCAACTATTGCATATATTTTCTTCATTTCTGTTAAAATTTACGAATATAACGCCTGATTTGTTATTTTATTATATTGTTGTGTTATATTCAGGTTAAAAAATATCTATATTACCTCTTGGTAATACTTTTACCACTCTTTAACGCCTTCCAAAGTCGTGGTATCCGATGAAGTGGGCGTTTTAGATTTCCAAATTTACGAAAACCTGTGTTGAAATAAGAAGACCAACACCTGCACACTGTAAAGGGATTTCACTGAAACAGCACACCTCTTTACGAATATGACCACTATTTTTATGTCTCTTACAAAGCAACAAATGCCACTCTCATTTCTCAGCTTTGAGAAAAAGTTTATTAGCCATTTTGTAAGCATTGTAGTTACCATTTTACACCTCAATTTTGTTATTTATTGCAAGAAAACGTGGGAATAAATAACTTCTTTACCCGCCATTGAGGTACTACGAAAAAACCTTGTTACACAAATAAAGAAAACCCACGCAATACACGTGTGTAATTCCTTATCCTTTTTGTGTAACTCAAGTTACTGAAAATTCGTAGTTTTCAATAACAAAAAGAATTTATAAAGCCTAACGCTTTTCTCCTAAATTTTAGAGTGCAAAAGTACACTTTTTATTTCACATACAAATATTTTGATAAATTGATTATATATTTCTTTTTAGACAAGTGCTGTTTTCTTTTGCTAATGCGTTGTCATAACTCCGTAATGGTATGGCAACGTGGCAATGGCTCAACCGCCCAACGACAAGCAAACACAAGCCATATTGAAGTTTAATCATTTAATCGCCAACGACACAGACTTTGACCAAGTAATACTTCCCATCAGAGACGGCATAACTCTCGCCAGAAAGAAATGACCTCATCCAATTATAAATTGTCCTACACTTAACCTGAATTGTCCTATATTCAACTTAGATTGTCCTACATTCAATTTGAATTGTCCTACACTTAACTTAGATTGTCCTACACTTAGCTTGAATTGTCCTACACTTAATCTGAATTGTCCTACACTTAGCTTGAATTGTCCTACATTCAACTTGAATTGTCCTACACTTAACTTAGATTGTCCTACACTTAACTTAGATTGTCGCACATTCAGCTTGAATTGTCGCACATCTAACTTAAATTGTCTTAATATTAAGTTAGTTTTTCTTAATATTAAGTTGATTTGTCTTGATATTAAGTTAATGGGTTGGCATTTGGAAATAGAAAGAATTGTTGCGAAGTTGGGCGGTGTTATTGGAGAAATTAGTACTTTTGCAAACAAATTAAAAACAACTAAGATTAGTACAGAATGATGACCATTGAAACAGATTTGCCTTACTCCCAACATACACTGAACAACGGAATACGCTTGGTGCATAGACATACAAACTCACCGGTTGCTCACTGCGGCATAATGATTAACGCCGGCTCTCGGGACGAAACAGCTAAGGAAAATGGGATTGCTCACTTCATTGAACACTGTATTTTCAAGGGTACAAAGCATAGAAAGGCGTTTCATATCCTTAATCGCATTGACGGAGTGGGTGGCGAATTGAACGCATATACCACTAAGGAAGAGACTTGTATCTACGCTGCGTTTCTAAATATTTACCATGAGAGAGTACTGGAATTATTTGCCGATATTGTCTTCAACTCCGTCTTTCCAAGTAAGGAATTGGAGAAGGAAAAGGTTGTTATTGTTGATGAAATTAACTCTTATAAGGACTCGCCGTCTGAACAGATACTTGATGACTTTGAACAACTGATTTTCGCCAATCACGCTTTGGGTCGGCAGATATTAGGCACACCAAAAAGGGTTAAAAGTTTCACAGGTGATGATGTTAAGGGCTTTATTGAGAGAAACTATGGCACTAATCTTATGTCCATTGCAACGGTGGGGGCTATTGATTTTGATAAATGGGTTGGCTTATGTGAGAAATACTTTGCCGCCATTGACCATAAAACTCCAGACCGCAAGCGAAGCAAAGTCAAGGGATATAAACCGCAGACACGTATTGAGAAATGGGATACATATCAGGCTCACGCTGTTGTTGGCGGAGTTGCTTATGACTATAACAGTGAGCACAGGGTTGGCTTCTCGCTGCTTAACAATATACTCGGAGGTGGGGCGATGAACTCTTATTTCAATATGCACATACGGGAGAAATACGGCTTTACTTATGCTTTAGAATCTAATTATACGCCTTATTCGGATAGTGGAGTTTTTGCTGTTTATGCTGGCACAGATGCTAAATATATTGAAAAGACACTTGATTTGATAAAGCGTGAGATGACGTTGTTTATTGACCAGCCATTATCGGACACAATCCTCAAGCAGTATAAACAACAGATGAAGGGACAGCTGGCTATTCAATATGACTCCAATCAAAATGAGATGCTGGCGATGGCAAAATCAATTCTCAATCACGGCAAAATAGATAGTCTGAGAGAAACATATAATCAAATAGACGCCATTACTAAGGAAGAGATATTCGCCGTAGCTAATGAGATATGCAGAGCTGACAGACTTTCTTTGATAACCTATCTGCCGTAATCATATTATACTTTCCGCAATATTTCTAAACCTTAAAATGTAGTTGGCAGCCTATGTCTTGACGCTTGTTGCCGTCTATTTTGTCGTTGCCTGAGCCTATTTCCTGTTTGTCGGAATATATTGTAATGGCGTAGCGTGCCGAAAGACTGATATGTTTATTGATTTTCCAGACGATGTTGAGGTAAGCCCTCTGTCCCTTGTCATATAAGGCAACGGTGCTGAAATTTAAAGGGAGATTATATTCATAAACGTTGAAGCGGTTGTCGTAGTTGTCGGTGTTGAAGAAGGCGTATCTGATATTGATTTTCAGCTTCTCCAAAGGGTGAGTGTAGATTGCTTCAATGAGCGAAAAGAAGCCACTGAGAGAGTCATTTTTGTATGTATTGGTGAAGCCGTAGCCAGCTCTGACGTTAAATGTTAGCCATTTCAACGGATGTAAGTCATATTTAACCTGCACCTGATTAAGGATATTGTCTTCGGGATAAACTTTGCCGTTGTCGTGAGTTTCGTTGTATGGTCTGTTGTTAAGTCTGTAATGAACGGAAAACAAGTGCCTTTCATTTGGTTCAAAAACTAATTCTGCCTTTGCTTTGTAACCTGTTACGGCTTCGGCTGCTCGGTAACTTATATGAGGGAAATGAAAGACATCAACGCCAAGATAGTAATGCCAATGTTTGTTGATACGATGGGTGAAGGCTGCATAAACTCCTTTTTCGTTGGCATTGTTGGATTGAGTGCCTATTGCCGAAGAATAAAAGTTTTGAAACGCCTTGCCATAATCACGATATGACACAGATAAGTTGGTCTTATAATCAAAAAGAACTTCAAGTCCGAAGATTGAAGCGAGAGCCTGATTTTTGCTCATCGCCACTTCGGAAAACACAAGTAATTTCCGATAGCGGTAGTTGAAGTTTAGACTTGTTATATTGTTATTATAGCCAGTGAAATAGTCTTTTTGGTACTCTGAATTTTGATGAGAGATAGGATATTTATAGCAATAGCCGAGCCAAGTGCCGCCAATTTCAAAATTGTTTAGCACATAATTCAAATGCAAACCAAATAAGGCATCACTATTGCTGTCTTTTCTTGCTATTTCACTGAGAGTTCTATGATAGCCTGTGGTTAATATACTGCCTGAATAGTCAATCTTATTGTATGAACCAAAGAGATAAAGGTCAAAATCCTTCACTCTGATTTGCGTTGCCAAGCCTCTGTTGAAGCCATATTCGGTTATGGAGCGGTAAGGTTGAATGCCATTGGTCTTTCTCTTGATTTGAGCATTGTTGTTGAAGTGTCCCAAATCAAAGAATTGCCCTATTGCCAAGCCCTCTCCAAAGTTTAATCTATAATCTCCAAGAGTTAGTTGCTCTATAATGCCTATTTTCTTCAGTGTTAGTTGTATGGAATAGCTATCATAGCCGTATTTCTGCAAGGAATCAAAGAATGGTTCGCCTGCATCTTTGTCTGCCGTGATTGAAAAGGAAAGTCGGTCAAAATAATTCAAGTTATAACGAAAGTTTGTGGCAAATTTATCTCCCATATAGCCTTTATCACCCCTTGTGTAGCCATAACTATCTTCTACAATCTCACGATATTGGGTTCTAAACTCGTGTTTAGCTTTTCTAAATATTGAATCCAATCTCAGAGGCGGCTGTTTCTCTACAGGGTATGCACAGATAAAGGGTTTGATTTGCTCAATAACCTCATCTGTAAAGCCGTTTATAACAGACAATTCATAGATTGAAAGCATCTGTCCGCTGTTTTTGATATACAATTTAAGATTGCGGATTTGCGAAGCGTCCAATCCGATGAGCGAAAGTTGATAATCCGTTGCTATATTGAGGTTACAGGGCTTTTCTAACAGGTAATAAAGGTCTTCAATCATCGTTGCCTTAGTCTCATCGTCTAACTCGGCATCTTCAATGGAAGAGATATAACTTGAAATATTCGTTTCATTTTGTTGTGAAAAAGCAATAAAAGAAGCCAAAAGTAAAAAGGCAAAAATTAAACGCCGCTTTAGAAAATTAAAACGCCACTTCAGCGTGACGAAGTGGCGTTTTAGAAATATATTCCTTGACATTGCATAAATCCGTGTAGATAGCGTTTTTTCTTTCTTATTTAAAACGCCAAATTTAAGCCTATGGTGAATGGATAAACCTTAACAAAGCTCGTTTTAAACATAGGTACAAGAGCATATTCTCCAAAAATCTGAATTTTTTTGAAAGCGAACCGCAGGCTTAAATCAGCCTTGAAACGATTTATATCAAAGCGATTGTCCAATTTAACGCTATTACTCATATCCAAATTATTGTTATCGTAGTCGTTTTTGAAGCGATTGTAAATATTCAATCCAACAATGACGCCAACATTTGCCGCAAAACTTTTGTTTTTGCTCTGAATTTCAAAAAATAAAGGCAAATTGATGTAGCGGCTTACAAGCCTTGTGTCCTCTATGTAGCGAATGTCTATCGGGAAGTCTATCAATAGCGGGTCGGAAGTGATGTCTTGCAAAAACGATACAGGGTTTTGCAGGTAATAAATACTTGATTCATAACCAAGACCTGTGAAAAAGCCAATATTGGACGCAAGAGGTATTTCTATGTCAAAGAAGTTCCAGCGAAACATCCAGCCGCCTTTCAAAGCGTAAGCGTCCTTGTTGTCCGAATTATCGTTGATTTGCCAGTTTTTATATGCAAATTCCAATCCTGCCCACGTTGCTTCAAACCTATCCTTAGGCTTAAAAATATTCTTAAAAGTGTCTCTCAAATCATCATAATCTTTTCCCATACCATAGTTCTGGTAAGGCTCTATGTCAAAATCCATAGTATCTTCTATTATCTCGTAATTTGTATCTGCCAAAACGCTTGTTGTCGTACGAGATTCTGATAACTTTTGCTTTTCTCCGTCAGGCAAAACTTTCCATGTTATCATAGTGGAAGTATGAACCTCGCTGCCATCTTCCGCAACGTAAATATTCTCCATTTTTTCTACATAAACGGAGTCTTTGGTAGAGCTTTCATTCTGAGCATTTGACACAAAGCCAACAGCCAGCAGCATTATGGGAAAAAGAACCAGTTTTAACTTCATTATATTTTACTTTAATTAAAAAAGCGGTGCAAAACATCACGCCTTGCACCGCCTAATTTGAAACTTTACTTATTTAACTTCTATGATTAAAACACGACTCTTTTCCCAGAACTTGGCAGGGTCAGTGATTGTAAGACCAGTTGGTCGTTTTGCGTCGCCATTTAGACGATACGCAGCCTCAGGTTGCGGAGAAATAATGTTAATTTTCTTACCCGGAAGACTTATGTCCTCAATTCTTCTGATGTCAATTTTGTTGTTTTCTGACAAATCAGACTCGCCGCTTACCAAACTTTTTCTACCGATGCCCAAAAATCCACCAGCTCTTGTGATAACGCCTTTTTCAACTAACTCTTTCCTTGTTCCAACAAATATGTATGCAGTGTTCTTTTCGTCTTCGATCTGCATAATATGCTTGTCTTTGGAAGTGTTTTGCTTGTTCAAGTCTTCAATGTCCTTGTTCAAGTTGTTGATTGTTGCTTTTTTCTGCTCCAATTCGTTGGTTAAGGCTTGAATTTGTTGTTGCTGCTCAAAGATTTGTGCCTGTAGATGTCCCACAAAAGTCTTTAAGGCATCATTGTCTTTACTTGTCGTTGATATTTTGCGGTTCAAAGCATCAACTTTCGCCTTGTTAGCGTTCAGAACTTGGTTAATGTCGGCAAGTTGTGCCTTCATCTTACTGCGTCTGTCGTCAGTCATTTCACCAGAAGCGTTCTTCATCTTATTGACACTAACATATTTTGCCGACATTTCACCTAAACTTTGCTCTATTTCGTTCAACTGAGCGAACAAATCTTCCACTTCTGCATTTCTTTTATTCAATGCTGACTGTATAGAGTCGTTTAATGCTTGTTGAGTTATGAGTTGTTCCTCTAACTCTTTTTTTCCACAAGATGTAATAGCAATTGCAATTACTCCGAGTGCTAATAAATACTTTTTCATTACTAATCTGTTTTAATTATTTATATATTACGATTTCTATTTTATTGCTTTTAATGCTTCTTTTTCAAAAATAATTGGCGTTAAGCCACTATTATAACGCAACAATTACCCAATTATTTTTTTGCAAAGGTAAAAATTATTTAGTTAAAACAAGTACTTTTGCAAAAAAAAACTTATTTCAACGATATTATTATGAGAAAAACGACCTTTGTTTTGACCATTGCCGGCTCTGATTCTTGTGGTGGAGCTGGCATTCAAGCCGACCTGAAGACCTTTTCTTCGTTAGGAGTCTATGGAAGTTCTGTAATAACAGCCGTAACCGCCCAAAACACACTCGGAGTTAAAGATATTCAAGCAATAAACCCTCAAATTGTCGCCTCACAACTTGATTCTGTCCTCACGGATTTTGACATCAAGGCAATAAAGATAGGGATGATATTCACCAGCGCAAATGTCATTGCCATAAGTGAAAGACTTGCCAGCCACAACTATCATGGCAAGATAGTATTAGACCCAGTTATGGTTTCAACTCAGGGAAACGACCTGATATTGTCTCAAACGATGGCGGCGATATGCGAAAATCTGTTTCCGATTTCCGACCTTATCACGCCAAATCTGAGAGAGGCAGAAGCAATACTTGATATGAAAATAACCAATGTAGAAGATATGAAAACGGCTGCACAACTCCTTGTTACAAAGTATGATTTGAAGGCGGTGTTAGTAAAAGGCGGTCATTTGGAAGGCTCAAAAATCACAGATGTTTTGCTGGCTGGAAGCAATTTTACAACCTTTCAATCCGACAAAATAAATACCCGCAACACTCATGGCACAGGTTGCACTCTTTCTTCAGCCATTGCGGCTTACCTTGCTAAGAATCAGGACATAGAAACAGCATGTCGTAATGCCAAAACCTACATTCATCACGCTATAGCCTCCGCTCAAGATATTGATTTGGGGCATGGTAATGGCAGCGTCAATCATTTTTTTAATCCAATCCCTCTTATGACATTTTAACCCACTAATTACCTGTGTTAAATTATTCATTTGTCAAATTATTTCCTTGATTTACTGCATTATATCACTAATCTATTACATTTATTCATTCATTGGTTACAGTGACTTATTCATTGGTCAAATTCTTTCAGTTGAAAGAGTTTTTTCTTTCAGTTAAAAGAATTTTTTCTTTCAGTTGAAAGAGTTTTTTCTTTCAGTTAAAAGAATTTTTTCTTTCAGTTAAAA